>JBFIHF010000016.1:0-39191 GCA_041601915.1 Bradymonadaceae bacterium | reverse complement strand
TTTCGCGAGTTCGACGCTGACGAGAACGCCCGGGTCGCAGTGCTCTGGGGCGATCACGGCACGTTTTGCGCCGGTGCCGACCTCAAGGCCGTCGCGAGCGGGCAACCCAACCGACTCGACCCCGAGGGCGACGGCCCGATGGGCCCGTCACGACTCATTCTGTCCAAGCCGGTGATCGCAGCGATCGCCGGACACGCCGTGGCCGGCGGTCTCGAGCTCGCATGCTGGTGCGATCTGCGGGTCGCGGAGTCTGACGCCGTGTTGGGCGTGTTCTGCCGGCGCTGGGGCGTGCCGCTCATTGATGGCGGGACTGTCCGGCTCCCCCGAATCATCGGGCTTGGCCGCGCGATGGACCTCATCTTGACCGGCCGCGCGGTCGGCGCCGACGAGGCGTTGCAGTTCGGCCTCGTCAATCGGGTCGTCCCCGTCGGCGAAGCGCGGGCCAGTGCTGAAGAACTGGCCCAACAGCTCGCCCGCTTCCCGCAGAACTGCATGCTCAGTGACCGGCAGTCGGCGTACGAAGCGCTGGATTTGTCGCACCGCGACGCGATGCACAACGAATTTCGATTGGGGGCGCTCGCGCTCGCCTCGGAGGCCGTGCGAGGCGCCCAGCGCTTCGCCGATGGGGCAGGGCGCCATGGCTCCTCTGGGGAATAGCCGACGCGCTCTTGTCGGTTATGCGCACCACACTTCCTTGACAAAACAGGCGTTGCGGAAAGAGAACTACCCTCAACACCCTTGAACGACCCGAACCGAGTCACTCATGATCCGACATCCCGCGTACCGTGTGCTCATCTTCCTCGTCCTGCTTGCAGGGTTGGGGTCTTGCAAGGCGAACGGCTGTGGCGCAAAGCCAGATGAGATGCCCACGACGTCTGCGGCTCGTGTCGAGCAGATGACCAGTAAGCTGCCCGGCGGGACCGCGACCGCGTTCGTGGTCAGCGATCTCGGCAAGATGCGCGCGACGCTCAACGTCATCAAAGACCGCCTCCCGAACACCGGGATCGTCGAGACGATGCAGAAGCAAGTCCAGCACGCCTTCGGCATCGACCTCCTCGACGCCGAGAGCTGGAAGCGCGCCGGTGTGATTCCGGACTCGAGCGCGGTCGTCGCCGTGTACCGCAGTCGCCTGCTGTTCCTGATGTACGTCGACAACCGTCAAGCATTCGAGAAGACCCTCGTCGAAAAGGCCAAAGCGGCGTTCTCGATCGAGGCTGTCACCAAGACGCAGAAGATCGGCGAGCACCAGATCAAGGTGCTCAGCGACGATCCCCAGGCGCAGATCGCGTGGTTGTATCAGGGCAAGCTCGCGCTCGTCGCGATGCCCGCGATCGACAACCAGGGTTCGCTCGACGACGGGTCGGCGGTCCTCGTGCTCAGCGACGTCGCTGACGGCAAGAAGGACACGTCGCTTTGGGCCGACAAGGGCTTCCAGGCCTTCCGCACCAGTCTCGTCGAGAAGCACGCGATCGCGGCGTACATCAACCCGCGCGCCGGGCTCGGATCCGATGCGGCGAAAAAGAAAGCCGCCGAAGATCCGAACGTGAAGCTCGTCGCGGACTGGGCCGTCAAGAACGTTCCGTTCGTGGGCGCCGGGATCTCCGCCGACGGGGACCAGGCCGTCGTCAAAGCTTATCTGGGGCTCGCACCCGACGTCCTCAAGAACGTGATGATCGCACAGAAGGCCGAGGTGACCCACAACTGGGACGCGTTCTCGACGGAGAAGATGCTGCTCGGTGCGCGAATCTCGATGAACGTCGCCAAGACCTACGCGCTGATCCTCGAAGCGATGCCTGAAGAGCAGCGTCGCGGCGCGCGCCGAAACGTGAAGTCCTTCGGGGACGGCATGGCGATCGACCTCGAGAAGGAAGTCCTCGACCAGCTCGCCGGCCACGTCGGCTTGTTCTTCTACGGGGTTGCCGGTGGCAATCCGATGGCACTGATGGGGATCAAGAGCCCGCAGGACGCCTCCAACGCGCTGGGACTGATGATCCTGCTGAAGTTCAAGAACGCGGCGGCCGTCGATGCGCTGATCCAGAAGGTCGTCGAAGGCACGGGCGGAGCAGTCACCGTCCGCCCGTTCGTCCATCTGCCCGACGACCCGTCGTTCAAAGTCGTGAGCCAGACCGGACCGATGGCGTTCGGCAACTTCTTCATCCACGGCGACACGGTTGCGTTCGCGACCACGGCATTCGGGGACGAGGCGATGCACAAGTATCTGATCGATGCCCGCGACGACAAGAAGCTCAGCGTGATCGAAGGCCTCGACCTCGGAAAGGCGTTCGCGACCGGCGAAACCTTCTCGGGGCTCTACTTCAACTCCGCCCGCGCCCAAGAGAACCTCGGCGCGATCCTCGCGATGGGCGGCATCGGCCCGATTCTGGCGTCGATCCAGGAGGCCTCGCTGTCCCTGGATGCCGATGACCACGGCGCGTTCGGTCTGCTCACGATCGACCTCGTGCCGGCTCCACCGAAGCCCGCGACGGACCCCGCAGCTGCCCAGCCGAAGTAAGCCGACCATGATCGCGATCAACGGGCTCACCAAGTACTACGGTTCCGGTGAGGCTCGGACGCGCGTGCTCGACGACGTGACCCTGACGATTGAGGCCGGGGAGTTCGTCTCGATCATCGGGACGTCCGGGTCCGGCAAGACCACGCTGTTGAACGTCATCGGCGGGCTGGATAGCGGGTTCGACGGCAGCGTCACGCTGCAGGGGCGTGAGCTCGGTGGACTTGGCGATACGGACCTCGCCCAGCTTCGCAACACCACGATCGGCTTCGTCTTCCAGCAGTTCAACCTCCTCGACCACCTCTCGGCGCTCGAAAACGTGGCGCTGCCGTCCTTCTTCAGCGTTGGGAACACCGTCGACGGGCGCGTGCGCGCGACGGCGCTGCTCGAACGCGTCGGGCTCGGCGACAAACTCCACGCGACACCGACGCAGCTGTCGGGGGGGCAGAAACAACGGGTGGCGATTGCGCGCGCGCTGTTCGCGCGGCCGGCAGTGATGCTGTGCGACGAGCCCACCGGTAGCCTCGATCGCAAGACTGGGGTCACGATCTTGGAGCTCTTTCGCGAGCTCAACGAAGCCGAGGGCATCACGTTGATCATGGTGACCCACGAAGAGCACATCGCGCGGATGTCGCACCGAATCCTGCGCCTCGAGGACGGTGAGTTGGTCGACGACCTCGCGAACGAACCGATCGACCCGCGGGACCAGTTGCTGATGTCCGGAGCCGCGCAGTGAAAGGCGATCGCTGGCTCCAACTCGTCAAGCAATCGATCCGACGCAATCGGCGCGACTTCGCGTTCTCCTCGATCGGCGTCGTGATCGGGATCAGCACGTTGTTGTTCTTCACGGCGTTGGGAACCGGCATCAAGGAGACGGTGCTGGAGCGCGTGTTCGTCGTCCGTCAGCTCGAGGTCGAAAAGCCGTCCTACGAAGTTGGTTTGCTGCACTCAGACTCACTGTTCGGCAACAAGCGACTGGACGACAAACTCGTCGACCGGCTCTCCCGCATCGACAACGTCGCCGGGGTGTTCCCAAAGATGAAGCTCATGTTTCCGACATCGGCGCGCGGGGGCGCCGCGATCTTGGGCAAGGACCTCTCCGCGGAGCTAATCGCAGACGGCATTCCGCCGGAGCTCGTCGCGACAGAGCTCGTCGATCCGATCATCGCGTTCAAAGACTGGGAAGACATGGCGTGCAGCGTTGAGACGCCTTGCGCCGAGGGCTACGACTGCGCGGATGGGGTCTGCCGCGGGCGCGCGTGCGACGAAACCACGGCCTGCCCCGAGGCGATGTACTGCCACGATGACGAGGCGATCTGCACGATGCCGATCCCGTTCGTGATCTCGCCGCAACTCCTCGAGATCTACAATGGCAGCATCCACACCGCACTGAGCGGTGCGGCGGGCGGGCTCGCCAAGCTGCCGAAGCTCACCGGCACGTCCTTGATCGGCCTCGGGGCAGAGGTTCGATTTGGCGCCAGCTACCTCGGCAAGTCGGCGCAGGGAAAGACCATCTTCCGCCGCGGCGTCCTCGTGGGGTTCTCGGACAAAGCGATCCAGCTCGGCGCGACGATGCCGATCGGGTACGTCAAACGGCTCAACGCCCACTTCCGCGGCGCCGAGGCCGCCGAGGAGTATCACTCGATCCTGGTCGACACCGTCTCCAACGACGCGGTGCCCGAGGTGGCGCAAACGATCACGCAGACCCTCGGCTATGCGCTCTCGGACAAGTACGACAACGCCCAGCGCGCCGGACTCCTGATCCTGCTCATCACGCTCGTGTTCAACCTCATCAGCCTGATCATCCTCACCGTCGCGGCGGTGAACATCATGCACACGTTCCTCATGATCATCCTCGAGCGACGTCGTGAGTTGGCGTTGATGCGCGCACTGGGCGCGACGCGGGGGGCGATCCGCGCCATCGTTCTCGGGGAAGCCACCGTGCTGGGCGTGTTCGGTGGTGTGCTCGGCGTCGCGCTGGGCGTGCTGTCGACGCGCCTTGTGGACATCGGGTTCAACCAACAGGTGGGTGACTTCCCGTTCAAGCCGGATACCCTCTTCGTCTTCGAGCCGTGGATGTTCGTGTTGTGCATCAGCGTCGCCGTGATTTTCTGTTGGGTCGGCGCGCTACTTCCCGCGATTCGCGCCTCGCGAATCGACCCCGCTGCGGCCCTTGCCGGCCGCTGAGATCGAGTGAGAGCTATGAATGACGTGCCCCTGATCGAACGCGAAGTCCTGTTCGGCAATCCCGACCGCGCCGCGGTTCGCGTCAGCCCGGACGGGCAGCGACTCGCCTACTTGGCGCCGAGCGCCGCCGGCATCCTCAACGTGTTCGTCGCGCCGTGGGACGACGCGCAGAATGCCACGCAAGTCACCGACGATCGCTCTCGTGGCGTTCGGATGTACACGTGGGCCTTTGATAATCAGCACATCCTGTACCTGCAGGACAAGGGCGGCGACGAGAACTGGCACGTGTACGCGACGAATCTCGACACCAACGAGACGCGCGATCTCACCCCGATCGACGGCGTGCAAGCGCGCGTCGCCCAGATGAGCCATCTGGCGCCGGACCGCGTGATCCTCGCGATCAACGACCGCGATCCGCAGTTCCACGAACTCTACGAGGTGGAGCTCGCGACGGGCGCATCGAGCCGCATTCGGGAGAACGACCGCTACCTGTCGTTCGTGATCGACGAACAGCTCCGGCCGCGCCTCGCGCTGCAGATGACCGCCACCGGCGGTGTCGACGTCTTCGACGTCGAGGCCTCGAAGCACAAACACCTCTTTCATGTGCCTCACGGCGACATGCTCACCACCGACAGTGTCGGTGTCAGCCGCGACGGCACGAAGTTCTACTGGTTCGACAGCCGCGACCGCGACATGTCGTCGCTCGTGGAGATGGATGCCGAGACCGGTGCGTTCACGACGCTCTTCGAGCCGAAGAAAGCGGACTTGGCCGGCATCTTGGCGCACCCGGAGACTCTCGAGATCGAGGCCGTCGCCTGGAACCACGATCGCAAGCAGTGGCACTTCTTCGACGAGCGGGTGCGCGCGCTGGTCGAGTCGCTGCGGGGCGTCGACGCGGGCGACATCGAGATCACGAGTCGCTCCCTGGATGACGCTCGCTGGGTCGTCGCGTTCCTCAAGGACGATGGCCCGCTCGCCTACTACGCGTTCGAGACCGCCACACAAGAAGCGCGGTTTCTCTTCACCAACCGCGAAGCCCTCGAAGGCCTGCCGCTCGTGAAGATGACTCCGCACATCATCCCGGCGCGAGATGGGCTCGAGCTCGTCTCCTACCTATCGCTGCCGCGAGGTGCAGGTGACTCGCCGCTCCCGCTGATTCTCGACGTTCACGGGGGCCCGTGGGCCCGCGACAGCTGGGGGTACAACCCCGAACACCAGTGGTACGCCAACCGCGGATACGCGGTGCTCAGCGTGAATTTCCGGGCTTCGACCGGGTTTGGGAAGGCCTTTGTGAACGCCGGCGACGGACAATGGGGCCGCGCGATGCACGACGACTTGCTCGACGCGGTGCAGTGGGCCGTCGACCGCGGCATCGCGGACCCGGCGCGGGTCGCGATCGTCGGGGGGAGTTACGGCGGGTACGCCACGCTGTGGGGGATGACGAACACCCCGGACGTCTTCGCGTGCGGCGTCGACATCGTCGGGCCGTCCAGCTTGATCACCCTGCTCGAATCCATCCCGCCGTACTGGGCGCCCGCATTGGAGATGTTTGCAAAACGGGTCGGTGATCCGCGAACCGACGAAGGCCGGCAGCTGCTGACCGAGCGGTCGCCACTGACCTACGTCGATCAGATCGAGAAGCCGCTGCTCATCGGTCAGGGGGCCAAAGATCCCCGCGTGAAGCAGGCCGAGGCCGACCAGATCGTGCGCTCGATGCAGGCGAAGGGACTCCCGGTGACCTACGTGCTGTATCCCGACGAAGGCCACGGTTTCGCCCGCCCCGAGAACCGGTTCACGTTCTTCGGGGTCACTGAGGCGTTTCTGGCCAAACACCTCGGGGGTCGGTTCGAGCCGTTGACGGACTTCACCAACTCCTCGATCCACGTGCCCGATGGCGCCGCGGACATCGTGGGCCTCGAGGAGAGTTTGCGTGCCGTTGATCCGGCGCGGTGCGGCGCGTGATCCACGACAACGATTGATTGCGTCGCCGAAGATTTCCGCCCACAATGGGTACAGAGGTCCTCCCCCCCTCCGCGACATGACCGTTACCGCCGCACGAGATCTCGGGCTCACCCTGCGCACGCTCGTCGCAGATCTGGACCCCGTCCGTTGGAAGGACCACAAGCGCGCTCCGCTCGAGGCGGCGTTTGACCGCTACCGGTCCGATATCGAGTCGGTGCTGGCCGGGTGGTCCACCGAACACAGCGTCGAAGCCGTCCGCGCAACGCTGGACCAGGTGCGCCACGTCGTGGTCAAGCTCCCGTCCGCCGATGACGTCAAAGCGCGTTGGATGGAGTTCCGCGCCGAGCTGCACCCCGCCTACGAAGAGCTCGCCGAGGCGCTGAAGAGCGCCCACATGGAGCTGCCGATCGTTCGGCCCACGAACTACTGGCGCAGCACGTTTCATGTGTTGGCGGCCGTGACCGCGGTGTTGTTCGTGCAGTACACGCCGTGGAGCTTGGTGATCGCGATTCCACTGGTGATGGCCGTGTTCTTCTGGTCCCTCGAGATCATCCGGCGCGTCAGCCCGCGCTGGAACGAGTTCCTCATGCGGCTCACGGACAAGATCAATCATCCCCACGAGCGCTACCGGGTGAACTCGTCGACGTGGTTCGCCACGGCGCTCTTCCTCCTGTCTCTGACCCACGAGCCGATCGCCGGTTCGGCCGCGGTCCTGGTGCTGGGATTCGGCGATCCCGTCGCGGGACTCGTGGGCCGCCGCTGGGGCCGCACCCAACTCGTCAACGGCCGCTCGCTGGAGGGTACGGCCGCGTTCGCGATCGTCTCGTTCGCCGTCGTGTTTCTGATGTTCATGTTCTGGCACGGCAGCACGAGCTACGAGACCGCATTTTTCGTCTGCGCCGTGGCCGCGGTGACGGGCGCCCTGACCGAGCTTTTCAGCCGTCGTCTCGACGACAATATCGCGATTCCGCTCGCGGTGGGCGCAGCCGTCTGGGGCACGCTCGTGCTCATGGCATGACGGCCCTCGGCCGCGGCGCGATCCCCGGTATCGTTCTCCTGTCGCTGGCTCTCAGCACCACGGTCTGGGCCGATGGCGACGAGGATCTCGCCACGATCTACCTCGCCGATGTCGCCGGCGGAGGTGTCGCCACGACCGGAGTGGGGCTGTCCGGCCGTTACGACGGCATTCGCAACATGTCTGGCACGCTGATCCTCACCGGGATACCGGCGGGTGCCAACGTCGAGCGCGCCTGGCTGTACTGGTCGACGTGGCTCGCGCCCGACGACGATCCCGTGTTCGCGGGACAGGCGCTCATCGGAACGCTCATCGGAGTCTCGGCGGACACCGGGTGGACGGCCGGCGCCAATCTCTACGCCTTCCGCGCCGACGTCACGGCCGCCGTGCGCCAGAACGGCACCTACTTGATCGAGGGACTGCAATCCTCGCCGCTCAACGGCGACGCCAACGGCGCCGGTCTGCTCGTGGTCTACTCGGACCCCGCCGCGTCGACCTCGGCGACGATCGTCGTCTCCGATGGCGCGCGAACCTGGTGCGGGCTCGCGGCGTTCACCGAGACGTTCACGGGCCTCGCGTTTCCCGAGGCGCCGAGCGCAGTGACGTTCGGACTGCATGTCGCCGATGGACAGGACGGCACCGCGATGTTTCCGCTGACCGACTCCGCTCTCGACTTCGGCGCGCAGACGTTCCGCGCGACGTTCAACGCCGCAGACGGTGGCATGTGGGATCGTGACACGTTCGACGTGCTGTCGGAGTTCAGCGCGACGACAACGACTGCGTCGTGGACCTACCAAAACGATGGTTTGGACTGCGTGCAGTTTGTGTCGAGCTGGCTCGATGTCCGCTGGCCCGACGCCGACGCCGACCTCGTCTCGGACGCCAACGACAACTGCCCGGCGGTGGCGAACCCGGCTCAGACCGACACCGACGCCGATGGGGTGGGTGACGCGTGCTCGATGCCAGACATGGGCGCCGACATGGGTCCTCCGGACCTCGGCGTCGATGTCGGCATGCCCGACCTTGGCCCGCCCGATCTCGGTTTGCCCGATCTCGGGGCGCCCGATATGGGCCCGCCAGATCTCGGTTCACTCGACTTCGGCATCCCGGACATCAACCGCGACCTCGGCCGTCGGGACCTCGGCGGCCCAGAACCCGGGCCGGCCGACATGGCCGACGTCCGAGAAGTGTCGCCGCTCGAGCCACCGCTGAAGGCCAGCGATGGTGGATGCTGCGCCACGTCGTCAGGACGCGTTTCCCCTGCGCACGCCGCCTGGATGCTGTTGCTGGGATGTGTCGGGCTCCGGCTTCGCCGGGCTGCTCGGCGAAGTTACTGAGGCATGGGTCCAGTTTGACTCGACCATTCCGACCGCGCTACCACCATCGCCCACCGCGGATCGGAGACACCCATGAGCATCGGAAGAGAGCGTCAGACCGACGTCTACGTACAAGGCATGAGCGGCGCGATGCCCACCGTCCCGGTCGACTTTTGTTCGCTGGAAGAGCGGGCGCGGTCGATGATGACTGCTGAAGCGTTCGCCTACATCGCGGGTGGGTCCGGCGTCGAGACGACGATGGCCGAGAACCGCGCCGCCTTTGATCGCTGGCGCATTGTCCCGCGAATGCTGCGCGACGTGGAGGTCCGTGACACGTCGGTCGAACTCTTCGGCCACACCTACCCATCGCCGTTTCTGCTCGCGCCGATCGGCGTGCTCGAGATGGCCCATCGCGATGCCGATATCGCCGTCGCGCGAGCCGCGGCCGCCGAAGGCGTCCCGATGATCTTCTCCAACCAGGGATCGCGCTCGATGGAGGACTGTGCGAGCGCGATGGCCGACGCACCGCGCTGGTTTCAGCTGTACTGGAGTCGGTCCCGCGAACTCGTGGCGAGCCTCGTCAGCCGCGCGGAGAAGAGCCGTTGCCAGGCGATCGTCGTCACCCTCGACACCACGTTGCTCGGCTGGCGCCCGCGCGACCTCGATCTGGCGTACCTGCCGTTCCTGCGCGGCAAGGGGATCGCCCAATACACCTCGGACCCCGTCTTCATGCGTCTGCTGTTGGAGCGCGTCGAAGACTCCGAGCTCGACCAAGACCGCCGCATCACACTGACGACCCTCAAGAACCTGTATCAGATGCTCGAGAACTACCCGGCGCCGATGATCGAGGGGCTCAAGTCTGGCAAGGCCCTCGCCGCGGTCCGCCAGTTCCTGAACATCTTCAGCAATCCGGCGCTGACATGGGATGACCTGTCATTCCTGCGCGAACACACCAAGCTGCCGATCCTGCTGAAAGGCGTCCTGCACCCCGATGACGCGAAACTCGCGGTGGAAGCCGGGATGGATGGCATCATCGTCTCGAACCATGGCGGCCGCCAGGTCGACGGATCCGTCGCGACGCTCGACGCACTGCCGGGCGTGGTCGAGGCCGTCGGCGGTACCATCCCGGTGCTCATGGACTCCGGCATTCGCACCGGCGCGGACATCTTCAAGGCGCTCGCCCTGGGGGCCAGCGCGGTGCTGCTCGGTCGTCCGTGGGTCTACGGGCTCGCCGCGGCCGGCGAGGAGGGCGTGCGCGAGGTCCTGCGCAACTACCAGGCCGACTTCGATCTCACGATGGGGCTGTCCGGTTGCCGCAATGTCGGCGAGATCTCCGCCGCGAATCTATTGCGTCAGCAGTAGGTCTACGGGACACTGCCGCCGACTCGCATTCGGAGCTGAAGTGAAGCACTACGACGTCGTCGTTTTGGGCGCTGGACCCGGTGGGGAAGGCGCGGCTATGACCGCCTCGAAGGCGGGCAAGTCCGTCGCGATCGTCGACCGCCATGTCGATATCGGCGGTGGTTGTGTGCACTACGGCACGATCCCCTCCAAAGCTCTGCGCGAGGCGATCTGGCAGCTTCACCAGTTTCGCAGCAACCCGCTGCTCGCCCGATGTCTGGACGACGTGGAGATCACCTTCTCCGACTTGATGGACTCCGCCACCAGCGTCATCAACCGGCAAGTCCGCATGCGGCGCGGATTCTACGACCGCAACGACGTGCGCATCATCGACGGTCACGGCCGCTTCCGGGATGCCCATCGGCTCGAAGTGACCAACGATTCCGGGGTCAGCGAGACGATCACCGCCGATCACTTCATCATCGCCACCGGAACCAGTCCTTGGCGGCCCGCGGGCATCGACTTTACACACCCGCGGATCCGCGACTCGAACACCGTCCTGCAGCTCGAGGAGACGCCCACCTCGATCACGATCTACGGCGCGGGCGTCATCGGCTGTGAGTACGCCTCGATCTTCAGGAATCTCGGCTGCAAGCTGAACCTCGTGAACTCGCGCGACAAGCTCCTGAGCTTTCTCGATGACGAAATCATTGACGCGCTCGCCTACCATCTGCGCGATCAAGGGGCGATCATCCGCCACAACGAAGAGTGGGAGCGCGTCGAGGCAAAAGCCGACCACGTCGTGCTGCACCTCAAATCTGGCAAGCAGCTCAAGTCGGACGTGTTGCTCTGGGCGGCCGGACGAACGGGCAACACCGCCAGTCTGGGGCTCGAGAATGTGGGCGTCACACCCAACTCGAGGGCCCAGATCGATGTCGGCGATCACTACCAGACCGAGGTTCCGCACATCTACGCGGTCGGCGACGTGATTGGCGCGCCGGGGCTCGCCAGCGCGTCCTACGACCAGGGCCGCTTCGCGGCCACCCATGTCGTGACGGGGAAAGCCGACGAGGGGCTCGTGCAGAACATCCCGTCGGGGATCTATACGATCCCGGAGATCTCGAGTATTGGCCCCACCGAGCGCGAGCTCACCGAATCCTGCGTGCCATACGAAGTCGGCCACGCCCTGTTTCGGAGCCTCGCCCGCGCCCAGATCGTCGACGTGCGGGTCGGGATGCTCAAGCTGCTCTTCCACCGCGAGACCTACCAGATCCTCGCGATCCACTGCTTTGGCTATCAGGCCGCGGAGATCGTACACATCGGCCAGGCGATCATGTCCCAGAAGGGGGCCGCCAACGACATCCGCTACTTCGCCGACACGACGTTCAACTACCCGACGATGGCCGAGGCGTATCGCGTCGCGGCGCTGAATGGCGTCAATCGTCTGTAGCCCGTTTCACGGCCATCACTGCGATGACGATCGCCCCGACGGCACCCACGAGTAGCGCGATCGCCAACAGCGGCCGGTAGAAGATCCACGCGATCGCGATCGTGATCGCCGAGAACGCCAGCGCGACGAAGAACGCCACGAGCCCGGTCCCGAACCCGATCACCCGCCCGACAAACGGAATCACCGAGCCCAACACGGCGAGCGGACGAGCCGCAAGGCGCAGGCCGACGAACATCAGGATGAAGCCGATCACCCGCAGCATCCATGTCAGGAAGTAGTTCGATTCCTGCGCGCTCTTGAACATCTCTTCGGAGGATCGCTTTCCCCGCTCGATGAGCGCGATCTCGCCGCTCATCTGTTTGTCCTTGTAGGTGTCGATCATCGTGTTGGCCTGGGCGCCGACCACCGTGATCACGCCCGGTGGCGCCGTGAAGAACGTGATCCGCACGTCACCGACCGACGGGGAACTCGGGTCGCCGATGTAGATGCCGCCGCCATGGATCGACGAACCCGCCACCAACGTCGCCGTGCTCACCTCGAACTTGGTGGTCGCATCCAGCTCGTTGACGAACGTGGGTGCGAGTGAGAACCCGCCGAGCGTGATCTTGGGGGCGACGAACGTCGCGCTCTCGTAGCGCATCGACGCCGGGTTTTCGTGGCCGTCCGGCTTCCGGAACTTCTGAGAATCGATGTGCTTCTCGCTCCAGTCCTTGCCATACGAGTATTCGGTCTTCGTCTCTTCGGTGCCCCCGACCTTCGTCTTCGAGGACGACCGCGTCGTCTCCTTCCACTGGTACATCTCCACCTTGCGACGAAGCTTCAGCGCGGGGGTGCTCACCCCGAAGACCTTGTCGGCCGGCGACTGCGTCGGCTTCGCGGCGCCCGCGACGTGAATGAGCTTCCCATTGTTCTTCGGGTCGGCGACGTCGGGCTTCACCGTCACGACGGACTCTTTGCCGTGCTCGAGGTCCTGCGCGCGCCGAACTGCGCGCCCCTCGTTCCAGAACAGCAACGGAAACGCGATGATGAAGATGAGCACCCCGATCAACACACCACCGATCGAGTCCCCCATGCGCGAGAACCATCCCTTCCGCGTCGTCTCCACGAATCGATCCATGTTTGCTCCAGCAAAATAAGTTCACGCGAGTATGCGTTAGTTGACGGATGTTGTGGAGACCGAGATGCCGAACCCGATCGAGCTCAACTGGGAACACTGGACGAGCCAGAAGAAAGAAGGCGACGGACACATCAAATTCGGCGTCGGCGTCGGCGCATTCGGCGCAGGGTCGCTCGCACTGCTGGGCGCGACGTGCCCGCTCTGCTTCTTCGTGGCTCCCGCGATGGTCGGGATCGGCGTACTAAAACGAAGGAAGGCGCTGCAAAAGCTCGATCAACTCGCCGACCCTCGACGGGACGACGAACTTCAGTGAGAATCGCGAGACCTGTGCCGGGAGAGATCCATGAGCCGTCGCATGATCCTGACGTCGATCATTGTGCCCTTCTTACTGAGCTGTGCCCCTACTGACCGTGCCGTCGGCGGCGCCTGTCGCGACGATCGAGACTGTCAGGACCGTTGCCTGAAGAGCTGGCCTGGCGGGTTCTGCACGCTGGACTGCCGCGACGATCGCGATTGCCCCAACGATGCAGTCTGCTCCGATACGAGCGGCGGCGTCTGCCTCTTGTTGTGCGGCGATAGTCGCGAGTGTCGCGATACCCTCGACGACAGCGACTACAAGTGCGACGACCGACGCAATGTGAGTGGCGGCCGCGACGACGTCTGCGTTCCGGACTAAGATGACCGAGTCGCGCCCACATGCCGTCGTCGTCGGGGCCGGCCCCGTCGGCTGCGTACTCGCCGTGTTGCTCGCCCGTCGTGGTTTTGCGGTCTCGATCTACGAGAAGCGAACGGACATGCGGCTCGATCGCGCCGACGGCGGACGCTCGATCAACCTCGTCCTCACCCGTCGCGGACTGCGGGCCCTCGAACTTCTCGGGCTGCGCGAAGCGGTCCTCCACCTCACCGTCCCCGTCCTCGGCCGCATGATGCACGCCATCGATGGCACGCTGTCCTACCAGCCCTACGGCAAGGACGACAGCGAGTGCAACTATTCGGTCTCCCGCGGCAAGCTCAACGAGTTTCTGCTCGACGCCGCCGAGCGCGAGGGCTGCCAGATCCATTTCGAGCACGAACTCGTCGACGCCGATTTCGACGAACGATGGTTGCGATTCCGCACGGATCGCGGCGACTTCGAGGTCGCCGCCGCCGCCGTGTTTGGCGCCGACGGAGGCGGCAGCGCCGTGCGCCGCGCGCTGGTCGACAACCATGGGGCCGTCGAGGAGGTCTCGTGGCTGCGCCATGGCTACAAAGAGATGCTCTTTGCCGGGTCAACGGCCTCCGGGACCGAGATGGCTGGCCACGCGTTGCACATCTGGCCGCGCGGCGACCACATGTTGATGGGCCTCGCCAACCTCGATGGGTCCTTCACCGGGACCAGCTACCTCGCCAATGAAGGACCCCGCAGCTTCGCCGAACTCGATAACGTCGACGTGGTCGATGCGTTCTTCGCACAGATGTACCCGGACGCGGGCCCGCTGCTCGTCGACGGCTGGCAGCGCGACTTTGTCGAGGCACCGACCGGCCACCTCGGCACGGTCTGGTGCGCGCCCTGGCACTATCAGGATCGCGTGCTCTTGGTCGGCGACGCCGCGCACGCGATCGTCCCGTTCTTCGGACAGGGACTCAACTGCGGCTTCGAAGACTGCTCGGTGCTGTGGGAGCTCACCGCCGACGGCGCCGACCTGGCGACTGTCTTCGACCGCTTCTTCGCTCTGCGAAAGGCCAATGCGGACGCCATCGCCGACATGGCGCTCGAGAACTTCGTCGAGATGCGGGACAAAGTCGGCGACGCTCGCTTCTTACTGGAGAAGGCGATCGAGCGGCGCATCGAAGCCGAGCACGCCGATATCTATCGCTCGCGCTACGCCACCGTGATGTATAGCCACAACCCGTACCGGGTCGCGTACGACGCCGGTGCCATCCAGGCGGGGATCCTCGCCGAGCTCGCCGAGGGGGTGCAACGCGCCGAGGACGTCGATCTCGACGCCGCGGTCGCGCTCATCGCCGAACGGCTCACACCGTTCTACGACCGCACCGGCGTCGACTTAACCTTCTGAGCGACAACCCCTCGATCAGGCGCGCTTTCGCTTCGAGTGGTCGAGTTGCGCCTTGCGGAGCCGAATCGACGTGGGCGTCAGCTCCACGCGCTCGTCGTCGCTGATCCATTCCAGCGCCTGCTCCAACGTCATCTGGCGCGGCGGGGTCAGGATCAATGCGTCGTCCGTACCGGAGGAGCGCACGTTCGACAGCTGCTTCTTCTTCGTCGGGTTGACCACCAGGTCGTTCTCGCGGGCGTGCTCGCCGACGATCTGGCCGCCATAGACGTCCATCGTCGCACCCATGAACATCACCCCGCGCTCTTGCAGGTTGTTCAGCGAGTAGGCCGTCGTGGCACCCTTCTCCAGCACGATCATCGCGCCGTTGCGGCGTTGCGCCATCTCCCCCGCGAACGGTGAGTACCCGTCGAAGTTCGTGTACAGCACGCCAGTGCCGCGCGTGTCGGTCATGAACTCGGACCGGTAGCCGAACAGGCATCGAGCCGGAATGCGATACGAAATCCGGTTGGAGCCGTCCGCGTTCACGTGCATCGACTGCATTTCGCCCTTGCGCACGTTGAGCTTGCGGATGACGGTGCCCGCGAACTCCTCGGGCACGTCGATCACGACCTCTTCGTACGGCTCGAGCTTCTTGCCGTTCTCGTCCTCCCGCAAGATCACGCGGGGGCGAGAGACCTGCAGTTCAAAACCCTCACGCCGCATCTGCTCCAGCAACACCGACAGATGCAGCTCCCCGCGGCCGCTGATCAGCATCGCTTCCGGCCGATCGGTGTCTTCCACACGAAGCGCGACGTTCGATTCCAGCTCGCGATCGAGCCGCTCTCGAATCTGCCGGCTCGTCAGGAACTTGCCTTCCAGCCCCGCGAACGGACCGTCGTTGACCATCACGACCATCGACAAGGTCGGCTCATCGACATCGATCGTCGGCAGCGGCATCGGATTTTCGATGTCCGTGATCGTCTCGCCTGGCAACACGCCGTCGAGGCCCGTGACGGCGCAGATGTCGCCGGCATGGACTTCCGTCTCCGGGACTCGCTCGAGCCCGCGGAATCCCCACAGATTCGTGATCTTGACGTTCGAGACGGTCCCGTCGAGGCGGCAGATCGCCACGCGCTGGCCCACGGCCAGCACCCCGTTGAAGACCCGCCCGATGCCCACGCGGCCCAGGTAGTTGTCGTAGTTCAGCGTCGCGACCTGAAACTGCAAGGTCGCTTCGGCAGTGCCGCTGGGCGGCGCGACGTTATCCACCACACACTGCAGCAGGGGGTCGAGGTTGTCGCTCGGTACACCGAGCTCCGCCGTCGCCCACCCTTCTTTGCCCGACGCGTACACGACCGGGAAATCCAGCGCGTCATCGGCGGCCTCGAGGTCGACGAACAGGTCGAACACCATGTCCAACACCGCGTCGGGTCGAGCGTTCGGGCGGTCGATCTTGTTGATCACCACGATCGGCTTCAGGCCCAGTTCGAGCGACTTGCGCAACACGAACTTCGTCTGCGGCATCGGCCCTTCGAACGCGTCGACCAGCAGCAACACCGAGTCGACCATCTTCAGCACACGCTCCACTTCGCCGCCGAAGTCGGCGTGGCCAGGTGTGTCGATGATGTTGATCTTGTGGTCGCCCCAGCTGATCGCGGTGCACTTGGCGTAGATCGTGATCCCGCGTTCGCGCTCCAAGTCGTTGGAGTCCATGGCGCGCTCGGCGAGCTCGCGATGGCCAAATACCGAGGCGGTTTGTTTGAGAAGCTCGTCGATCAACGTGGTCTTGCCATGGTCGACGTGCGCGATGATTGCGATGTTTCTGATACTGCTCATGCGCGGGCATGTACGCGTGCTGGAGGATTGCGTCAAGCAACGAGTGTCGTTTCGGCAGCGATCGCTCGGTCCGCCCGCGCCCGCGTGCTGTATTCTAAAGTTTGACTCGGAGTCTGGCGCGCGCTGTAAATTACGTGATAGAATGGGCGCGCAACGACGGCCAACCGTATTCAAGGACCCTCGTGGATGACTGGGCTCCGGACATCTTTACGTACCTCGATTATCGAGCGTACCTCCGCGATCATTATCTGGCCGGCAAGCAGCACACCTCCGCGTTCTCGTATCGATATCTGGCCCGTCGAGCCGGCTTCGCCTCGCCGAATTTCATCAAGCTCGTGATCGAAGGGCAGCGCAACCTCGGTGGCGACAGCCCCGAGCGCGTCGTCAGCGCCTTCGGGCTCCGCGCCGAGGAGGCCGACTTCTTCTACAAGCTCGTCGCCTTCGATCAGGCGACCGAGACCGCGGAGCGCAATGAGGCCTACGCCGCCATCGCGTCGAGTCAGAGGTTCCGGACGGCGCGCCGCATCGAGCACGACGCCTTCGAGTACCTGTCGCATTGGTACTACCCCGCGATTCGCGAACTCGCTGCACGCGCCGACTTTCGCGACGACCCCGTGTGGGTCGCCGCGACGCTACGCCCGTCGGTGAAGCCGCGGGAAGCCGAGCACGCCCTCGATGCGCTGTTTCGCCTCAAACTGCTCGTGCGCAAGGATGATGGATCGATCTCGCGCGGTGAGCCCAGCATCACGACCGGCCACGAGGTGGCCGCGCTCGCGGCGCGAAACTATCACTACGAGATGTTGGAGCGCGCCCGAGGGTCGATTGAAGGCTGCAGTCGCGAGGAGCGCGACGTGAGCGCTCTCACCGTATGCGTGCCGGCGACGCTCGTCGAACCGCTCAAGGCGCGGATCCACCGTTTCCGCGAAGAGCTCCTCGAACTCTGTGACTCGTCGGAAAGCCCAGAAGTAGTGTATCAACTCACCGTGCAGTTGTTTCCGCTGAGCAAGTCCGAGGAACCAACATGAGCCCACGATCGCTCTTCATCGTGTTCATCGTCTGCAGTGGCTGCGTCGGGACCGATGTCGGGAATCCGCCCGATGATCGGCGCATCACGGCCACGCTGGAGTTCGAAGCGCTGGAGTTTGATGACGACACCACAGCACTCGTGACGGCGGACGGCACCCGCATCGACGAAGCGTGGCTCAACGTCGCCACGGTGCGAGTCGCATCCGGGGACTGCGAGTCGCCCACCGAGGCCCGCGTCGAAGGGCCGTTCTTCGTGGAGATGGTCTCCCGCACGGTGCAGCCCGAGCCGCCCGTGCTCACGACATCTCCGCGCACGATTTGCGCCATCAAGCTCGATGTGTCGGAGGCCGGCGCGGATGCCCCACCGCAATTGCGCGGTCGCTCGTTGTACGTGCGCGGCGCCGATGAGGGCGGCGACTTCATGCTCGAATCCGCGACCAGTCGCATCCTACCCTATCGCTCCGACGGCTTGCTGGTGGAGCAGGACACGCGGTTCGTCAATGCCTTCGACCCCTCGGAGTGGATCGACGCACTCGCGGGAAAGCGCGTGCTCAGCGATGCCGATGCCGCCGTCATCAACGCCTTCTGGACCACCCTTCGCCGCGAGAGTCGCATCGTCGACGATCGCGACGCCAACGGGCGGATCTCGCGCGAGGAGTTCGACGGCCCCGTCGCGCTGCCCGAGTAAAATGCCGAGTATTCGTCATGAATACGATTTCGCGGCCCAACATGAGCATTTGCGGCGCGATGAACTACTCTCGGCGCGTCCGAGAAACACGAGGTGGGCCTGTGAAACGACTCATTCATTCCGCCGTTGCGATCGTTGTGATCGCCGGCTGCAGCAACGATTCCGGAACGGCCGGATGGGACGTGAAGGAAGGCGCCGGAGACCAGCAGGAGTATGGCGACCCCGGCGTCGTCGTCATTTCGCCGGGCGCCGGCACGGAGACGATCATCGGTGGACGAGGGGACGGCTGCGTGGAGTTGCGCGGCGATGTCTGCGTGGACCCTGGTGAGGTTCGCGAGGAGTACTGCGATGATCCAGATGCGCAGGCCGATGTGATCGTCGACCGCGATGGCAAGGTCATCGATGTGATCTGTTACCCGCCCCGCGACGAGGGGACCACGATCGACGAAGTCGCGGTCAGCGCCGACGGCAGCGCCGAGGTGCCGCAGAGCGCCAGCGGCGCCGTCATCATCTTCGACGACGAGACCGACGGCGAGCCCATCGAGGGCGATGTGCGGCTGTCTGCCGAGCGCGTCAGCCTGTTTGGCAACGGTGTCGACGTCACCATCTTGGACGGCAATCTCGTCGTGGAGTCCAATAACTCCGTCGCGCGCGGCTTCACCGTGACCGGCAACCTGACGTTCACCGAGAACTCCAACAATTCCAGCGTGGTGTTCTGCAGTGTGCACGGCAATCTCGTCGTGCCCTCCAATGGCGTCACGATCGCCAACTGCGCGGTCTACGGCGACGTCGACGTCTCGGGGAACGGCGCCAAGCTCATCAACATCGGCGTCCAAGGTGCCTGGAAGATCAACGACGGCACCTTTTGCGACGGCTGTTACTCGTTCGCCGACGACGACGATGACCACGTCGTCGACGCCGCCGAAATTGGCGACGCGCTGCGGTGTGCGGAGTGACGCCCGCAGTTGGCGCTTGAGTCTTGACCCAAAATCTGTGATCAGACTCGGGACTGTTGACCCCCGACCCTGAGGTTCAGATGACCACTCCAGTTCGCGTTGCCGTCACTGGCGCCGCCGGTTCCATTTGCTACTCGCTGTTGTTCCGCGTCGCGTCCGGACAGATGTTCGGACCCGACGTCCCCGTGATCCTCCAGCTCATCGAGATCCCGCCCGGCATGAAGGCGCTCGAAGGCGTCGTCATGGAGATCAACGACTGCGCGTTCAATACGCTGGCCGGCATCGAAATGACCGACGATCCCAACCAGGGCTTCGCGGGTGCCAACGCTGCACTCCTCGTCGGGGGCCGCCCACGCGGTCCCGGGATGGTCCGCGCCGACCTCATCGCCGCCAACGGTCCGATCTTCGAGACCCAGGGCAAGGCGATCAACGCCAACGCTGCCGATGACGTACGGATCTGTGTCGTCGGCAACCCCTGCAACACCAACTGCCTGATCGCCCAGCGCAATGCGCCCGACGTGCCCAAGGAGCGCTGGACCGCGATGACCCGGCTCGACCAGAACCGCACCGCGCACGCCCTGGCGACCAAGGCGGGCGTCCATCAGTCCGAGGTGACCAACATCGCGATCTGGGGCAACCACTCCAACACGATGTACCCCGACTTCTACAACGCCAAGATCGGCGGCAAGCCGGTCACCGACGTCATCACGGACATGGCGTGGTTGCAGGGAGACTTCATCACCGGCATCCAGGGACGCGGCAAGGAGATCATCGATGCGCGCGGCAGCTCGTCGGCGGCGAGCGCCGCCAATGCCGCACTCGAGCACATGCGCGATTGGTACGCGGTCACGCCCAAGGGCGATTGGGTGAACATGGCCGTCGTCTCCGACGGCAGCTACGGGGTCACCGAGGGCCTCATCTACTCGTATCCCGTGCGTTGCGACGGTGCCGGTAACTACGAAATCGTGCAGGGCCTCGAGCTCACCGACTTCTCTCGCGCCAAAATCAAACTCACCGAAGATCAGCTGATCGAAGAGCGGGAAGTCGTCAAAGACCTGCTCTAGCTCACCGCGCGATCGCGCCGTCCCGAGCTACTTGACGTTCTCGGGATGGCGCTCGATCTTCGCCGCCTTTCGAAGCTCCTCCAGCATGCTCACCAGCGCCTCGTTCACCGCTTCGTTCTTCATCTGAGCGTTGAGCTGGTCCGCGATCTCGGCGTAGGGGACGATCCCGGCATCGTGTCGGTCCTCGAGCTTCATGATGTGCCAGCCGAACGACGTCTTGACCGGGGCCGAGATCTCGCCCTTCTTCAGCGCAAACGCGGCCGTGTCGAACTCCTCCGGCATCACGCCGCGCTGACGGAAGCCGAGGTCGCCACCTTGATCGGCCATCGGTCCATCCGACTTCTCCTTGGCGAGCGCCGCGAAGTCGGCGTCCTTTTTGACCGCCTCGGCACGCACCATCTCCGCGCGCTTCTTCGCCGTGTCCCACGCTGCCGTATCCTCGGTGTTGTCGACTTTGATCAAGATGTGGCGCACGCGGACCTGCTCCGGCCGCTCGAACCGCTCTTTGTTGTCGTCGTAGAACGCCTTCGCCTGCGCGTCGTCCGGTGCTTTGAACCCCCGCGCGTTCAGGATCTTCTCGATCGCGATGGCCTGCTCAATCGACTGGCGCAGCTCAGCGGCCGTGATCCCCATCTGATTCGTGGCGTCCTCCAGCGTGCTGGTCTGGCCCATCGACGCGCTCGCCTTCGCAAACTCGGCGCGGACTTCTTCCATCTTCGCGTTCACCTCGGCGTCGCCGACCGCGATGTTCGCGCCCGCGATCGCGCCGTCGAGCAGCGCGCGGTCGATCAGCTGATCGACGATCTGGGCCTGGAACTTCCGCAAGAGCCCCGGCTGCATGCCTTTGGCGACCCCGCGCTCGACCTCCATGTTGAACTCCGCGGCGCCCACCGGCTTGCCGTTGACCGTGGCAACCGGTCCGCTCGCCTTGGGCGCCTCGCTCGACTCGCTCTCGATCGGGGTGATCTCGGTCGGGTTGGCGACCTTCTCCTTCGTCGAGGCGTACTCGCGGGCTTGCTGCTCGTCTGGGACGGCCGGCTTGCCGGCGCAGCCTGCCGTGGCGAGTGCGAGGGCGATGAGTCCGACCTTCAGTGTCTGCGTCATGATTTTCCTCCGTCGGGCCTCGCCGGATTCGCAAGGCGCCGGAGTTATAGGCCAACGTCCGAGATCCATCAACCGACGCGCTCGATGCGGCTGCGGTCCGTCGTCCTCGATCCGGGGGGTCCTGTCCGCGATCCGTGACACGATGGCACGCCGCGAACTCGACGCCGAATCCCGCACGCCCGTGATCCCCACGATTCGGGGTCGAAACGAGACTTTGCATCTTTTTTGTTTCGAGCGGATCGCGTTTTGCACATCAAGGCGCCAAGTCAACCTACGGAGCATCAGATGTCCGAGCGGAAACCCATGACCCCTGCGGTCACGAAACACCGTTTCTCCAAGATCGCCGCCTCAGTCTGCGGTCATCTTCTCGCCACCACGACGTTCTTCGTCCTGTTCTCGTCCCTCTTCGTCACCGAGCAATCGCTCGGCTTGCTGAAGGTCGGCGTGCGGGACGAGATGTTGCGGCCCGACATCATGGGCCCCGGTGTCCTGCTGTTCGGCCTGGCCGGATGCGTGTGGGCGTTGGCGTTCATCATCTACCAACTCGCCAAGTCGCACATGACACAGGCCAAGCACGTGTCGCTGAAGAAGGCCCGCGGCACCGTGATCACGGAGACCCTCGTGGTGTTTCCGGTGTTCCTGTGTCTGACGTTCGGCCTCGCGCAGATGGCGATGAACAGCATCGCGGGCATCCTGTCGACGCTGGCGTCCTACGAAGTGACGCGCACGCTGGCGGTGTGGGCGGTGGAAGAAGGCAACAACCGCTCCCCCAGTGGCACGGTGAGCCGCGAGCACATCCGCGACCGCGCTCGCCTCGTCGCGGCCAGCATCATCGCGCCGGTGACGCCCGAGCTCGCGTCGGGTCTCACGGGGTGCTCGCAGGGATCGGCGCTGCCGTCGATGCTTCAGGGCCTCGTCGGCGCCGGGCTGGCGCCCGCCGCCGCCCCCGCGCTCCAGATCAAGAGCATGGCGGAAGGGTATGGCGCGTCTCGCTTCATCGTGCGCGGGCCCACGAAACTGTCCCTCGCCTACTGTGCGATCGACGTGACGTGGACCAATGTCAACACCGACACGACGTTCGTCGGCCGGTCGCCCATCACGGCGAGCCTCGCCTACAATCATCCGATCTCGATGCCGGCCGTCGGTTGGGTCTTCGCGACCGACCCCGGTGCGGGCCCCTGGGCGACGCCCTATGTCTCGATCATCCGTCGGCAGTACCGCATGACGACGTACCTGACGCCGAACACCTATCTTCCTCAACCCGGAAGCCTCTTCGGCGCCCCTTGAACCTGTTGGAGATCACGTGATGATGGAACAAATCAGACATCTCCTGGGACGCCTCCAGGCCGAGCAGTCGGGCGCCATCGCGCTCGCCTTGCTGGCCTCTATCCTGATCCTGTTCATGAGCGCGCTGATCATTTACGACGCCGGCGTGGCGGCACAGGACAAGATGGACACGCAGATCGGCGCGGACTCCGCGGCCTACAGCCACACCGTCGTTAAAGCGCGCAGCATGAACATGATCGCGTATGCGAACACCATCAAACGGATGTTGTTCAGCTATCTGGCGACCTACATCAACGCCTGGCTCACGATCCTCGCGCGCTGGGCGTACCACGCCTCGCAATGCTTCAAGTGGCTCCCCAGCATCCCTTCCTGCATCACATGGGCGGCAGCGATTCCGATGATCATCGCCGAAGGCATCGAGATGATCGTCACCAATATGCCCTCGATGGGCGGGATCCCGTGGACCAGTGACGGGGCTCGCTCGCGGGCTGAATTGCACGCACTCGAGAACTACTCCAAGTACATGTTCGCGATTACCCCCTGGTGGGCCTACGTCGAAGGCGTACTCCGCGGGATGACCAACGGCGCGATGATGACCGCCGCGTGGCCGCCCCCCGGATACACGCTCACGCAGATCAACTCCGCGATCTCGCCGATCGTGGGGCCGATCGATTCGGCGCTGGGGACCAACGTGATGGGGATGTTGCCCGGCTCGACGTCGCACACCGACGTTCTGCCGATCAACCGTCGCGACACCGATTCGACCTGGAGCTCGGTCAGCGACCCCTTCCAGTACGGAAGCGGCGCGGGCTTCATGGCCGCGGGCAAGTACTGTATCGACTGGATCTGGTCGATGGAGTCCATTGTCACTGGCGCGCAAACGGTCCTCGAGAGCAACTCGGACCCCAGCGGCTGGAAGACGATCTTCGTTGGCGTCCAGGCGTCACCGATCGGATCGATCGGTTGCATGTTCGCAGCGTGGAGCTACAACGACGACGGCTATCAAGACTGGCGGATCAACGAGAATGCGGCCTCGAGCAAGCAGCGTTGGCTCGCGTCCACAGGCTCCCTTCACATTGCGTACACGCCGCGTGCCGGCCGCAACGACAGCGAAGACGGTGCGCGACGCAAGTACATGTACATGAGCCGCGAAGCGGGGCTCAACCGCTCGCTGTACGCCAACGAGGGGTACTTCGCGATGGCGAAGTCGGAGCTCGTCTACAAGCAGCCGTTCCAAATCTTGAGCGGCATCAACAACGTGGTCCAGTCGGTGCCCTTGTTGGGCAGCGTGTTCGCCGATCGCCTGGGAATCCAGGAGTCCCCGGACATGTGGTCGCCGCGCTGGAAAGCAAAGAACCGGCCCGTCCGACTTCCTGGCGAGGGCTTCGGCTCCGCGATCTCGGGCAGCCCCGTCGGACTCAACGTGGTCGTGCGCGATGCCGTGCCGTTCCTCGCCCTGGGTTCACTGATCGGTCTCGCTGGTCCGCAAGGCGATGATCCGCCCTTCAGCGTGTCTTCAGCGGTGGGTGACTTCGCCTACCTGCTGCGCTCGGGATCGACGTTTGGTCCGGGCAACATCGGAGGACTCGCGAAATGACGAAAACAAATCCGGAGCCACAGATGGAGCGCCACCTGCTGAGTCGACTGCGCAACGAGCGCGGCGCGGCGATGACCGAGTTCGTGATCACGCTGCCGATTTTCATCATGATCTTCGCCGGGATGGGGATGCTGTATCGGTACAGCAACGAGGGCCTCGTCGCGCGAATGCAGACGAATCAGATGCTCGTCGACAACGCCACCGCACCGAACACGATCCCCGGCTTCGTCCCCCTCGCGGGCGGTACCATGTCGATCCAGTCGTTTGGTGACGTCGTGATCAACGGGTCCGGCGCGCTCGGCATGTACTTCGATTCCTATGTGAAGACCTCGCTGATCGACTTCATCATCCCCGGCAATCCGATTCCGGCACCGGCATCCCCGCCGCAGAACAACATCGAGGACATCACGCTGATGAGTGGCCTCAACGCGCCGCAGTCGTTCTCGAACATGTTGCTCAACGACATGGCGAGTCCGAACTGGGACACCAGCGGTTGGGCGAACATCCTGGCATCGATTGTCCAGACGTTCGGTGTCGCGCCGTCGCTGGTCGCTGGCATCCGGTACTTGCCGATTCAAGCTCAGGCGCCGCACACGTTCTCGCACCCTTGGACGGGGAGCATGACCTACGATCCGGGGATGTTGCAGCTCGCGTCGCCGACCGCGGCGCACCATCGCGTCGGCGCCGTGGCCGCATCTCGTATCGCGATGAACACCATCGAGCCGTACAAAGCCTGCATCTTGGAGTTCAACACCGCACTGTGTACGGGAGGCAACCCTGGCGGTTCGACCGGCTCGTCACCGAGTACGAACCCCACCGCTCAGGTCGGGCAGGATGCCCAGGCGTGCGCCGATCAGTCGGCGATCTGGCAATCGTGCATCAACTCCTGTGGCGACCCCAACGACACCAGTGTCAATCCCGTCGCATTCTGCGACTGTAACTGCGTGTGTGAGGGCCAACGCCCCCCCGACAGTTGCGCCGACGTCGGCGGCTCGATGGGACCTGGTAGCCTGCCTGGCGGCTGGGGCAGTGGCGTAGCAACCCCGTGAAATCAAGAACGAAGGACAACGATATGAACAATCCATTTCTCAGCACCGCAAAGAGTGTTCTCAAGCTCGGGGTTGCCGGCGGCGTGATCTTTGGGATCGGCTTCGCGATCATGACCCAGGATCCCAACGCCGACGAAGTCGGACCGACGAAGGCCAAGGCCGACATCACCGACTTCATGGGCGCGCCGGCCTCGAAGTCCGCGCAGTTCACCGAGGCGATGGTGGCCCTCGGGATGAAGCCGCGGATGTACGACTACAACGGCAACGTGATGTTCTTCGCGGTCGGGTCTAGCGAGAAGCGGCCCAAACAGCTGATGAACGACATCCAAGACCACCTCGTGGCGTATGGCGTCAACAAGGAGAATCGGTCCGGGCTGGCGCCCATGAAGCAGGTCGCCGAGAAGATCGATTGGGAGCAGCTGGTCGAGGCCGAAGCGCCGGGCGACGATCCACGCATCAAGTCGATTCTCGCGGAGTCTGACGCGATGTGGGACGGCGATGTCGTGCCGACCGCGGTCAGCGAAAATCGCATCGAAATGACCGGATTCGACCGAAACCGCCCCGGCGAGGGCCCCGAAGTGTTCGAGGGCGACAAGTCCAAGCGGAAGGTCGCGAACCTCATGGGCGGCTACAAGTACATCGACGCGGTGTGGGGTGGCCACACGACGGAAGTGTCGGCAGTGTGGTCCGCCGAGGACTTCTCCGCGGACCGGATGGAGGGCAAGGGCAACGACCAGTCGCCGCCCGATCCGGATGTGCCGGTGTGCATGGGTTGCAACCGAGACTTCCGCGTCCAGACCATCGACGGACAGGACTCGTTCTCCGCGAACATGTTCAACACGAATCTCGACGTCAATTCCACGTTCGATTACTACAAGCAGCGGATGGAAGACCGCGGTTGGTACGAGCCGGGCGCCCAGGGAATGATGACCCGCCTCGGTCAGTACATGCCCGAGCTGCAGGCGCTCAACGAGAAGGGCCGAGTCCTTCACCTGCAGCGCGGTGATGGGGAGGCGATGCAGATCACGATCATGCAGGAGCCGGACAACTCGACGACCGTCGTGTCACAGCACGAGGCCGAAGACGCCCAGCTCGCTCATCCGGAGCACGCGAACTAGCGTCATCGCGCGGCTTGGCCTACTCGACAGCCCACCCGGTCCGACCGGCGTGGGCGTTTGATTTGTTGGCCGGCGCGGCATAGGCTTACGGTCAAGTTTCAACGGAGTGACGCGCTTTTGGCTACGTTCGATTCAGATCAAGAGGGACTCGCGGAGCCGACCAACGACGATGATGTCGCGGATCTCGACGTCGAACTGAGTCCCGTCGATGGCCCGAGCGCGGCGCGGTCGGGCGAAAACAAACTCCAACAGCTGTTGGCCAAGTCGCGGTCCGTGTCATCGAACACGGGCGGTGACGCATACAACGCCGACGATCGGACCGACGTGGCCTCGCCCGAAGCGGTGAACGCGGCGCTGCAGCCCGGGTTCGCGAATCGGGCGCCCGCTCATCCGGCCGGCGCGCCGGGACCGCCGGCCGCCGCAGCGCCGCCACCCCAGGTCTTCCGAGACCCATCCGTTTCGGCGTCGTTGCCGAACCCGTCGGGCATGATGCCGATGTATGCGCCGGCGGCGCCGGTCCCGCTGTCTCCATCGGGTGAGTTTGGCATCGTGCCGGACATTGGCCTGTCGCGGGACGATGTTCCCGAATACGAGCCGCCCACGGAACGGCGGCGACGCTCGATCGCGGTGGCCGTGACGTTCGTGGTCGGGTTGATCGCGTTCGTGGTGATCTCGAAACTCATCGTCGATCAGTGGGTCGCACCTGGTCGCGCCGTGGTCTGGATGACCGCCGGCACGACGTTGCCGACGCTGCTCGCGGGCCTGTTGCTCGCGTGGCCAAACCGCAGCGGGCGCGCGTCCTTGCGCGACGTGCTCGTCGCCCTGGTCCCGGCGCTCGCGCTGTCCGGCGGCGCGATCTTCGTCGCTACGACGTGGACGCAGGCCCCGATTCGGAAGGCGGCCGTCGCGTTTGCGCAGGATTCGCCGTCGGCGATGGGCGCGATCCTGGAGGACCCGTCCGCGGAGGTCGCGGTGGAGGGGTGTAAGCGCTTCGCTCCCCAACACGAGAAGTCGGACTACCGCGCCCTGCTGTTTGCGGCACTGACGGTGCGCCCAAAGATCGCCACGAAATGCATGGCGGAGCTCCCCGAAGATTCGCAGCTCGCGATCGCGACGTCCCTGTCGGATCGATGGTCCCGCGAACTCGCGGTGAAGGACGACCAGACGAACGACGAGCGCTTGTGCGACACCGCCGGTGGGCTCGCGTCGCTGCCGCTGGATCGCGCGGCGGTTGGCGCACGCTTGCTTCAATGCACGATCAGTTCTCCCTCCCTTAAGGCCCAGGCGTGCTGCGGCACGGCGCTCGGCGCGATGGTCGTCGGTGAGAAGCAGTGGGCGAACCACCTGCGGGAGAGCATGGAGTACGTCAAAGACGACCGCACGGCATCCGGCGTGTTTGCGTTGGCGTTCCACCAGAAGAATCTCACGACGTCGCAGAAGAAATTCGCCGACGATCTCAAGTTTACGAGCCCGCCCGTTCAGTTGGCGGCTCTGGAGTTCGCGTGCGGTTCGCTGGAGAACGGTCGCACGGGCGTGATTCGGCACATGCGTGCGGCGCTCGAGGGGGAGTGCGCCATCGATCCGGGCGGCGTGCCGTCCACTCTGTCGACGTGGCGAGAGATTTGTGAACTCACGTTGGCGGAGCTGGAGGCGGACCGCACTCGCCCCACGACTGCGACGATGTGTGAGATGACGAAGGATATGGCGATGATCACCACGGTCGGGACGGCGATGCGTATCGTGCGACTGGCTCACGGCAAGGATCTCAAGGGTACGTTCGCTCGCCAGATCGACCTCGGCTACATCAAGGTGCTGGACGAGATTAATCGGAACGGCAACGAGGGGGACATCCCTGACTTCGTCAGCAAGGACGACGCGCGATCAGCGTTGATGAACCCGGGCACGAAGGAGCAGCTGAACTCGAACTTCGAGTTTGCCGGGCCGGGCGATGACGAGTTTCAGGCGTTCCGCAAGGCCTACAAGGCGCTGGAGCCCTGGAAAGCGAACGCCCAGCAGAAGGAAACCCGCAAGCGCATGGGAAAATGAACCTTCCAGCCCGTGTGCTTGCACGGCTGGGGACGCATCGTTAGTCTGAGTACACGCGGTCAAGGATGACTGCGCGACAAATTGACCTCACCAAGGATGGTGTATGGATCCCCTTCGCGATCGGATCTTCGGGCTGTTGTCCGACCTCTGCAGCACTCAGAGCGAGATCTCGCCGGACGGCCTTCGACTTCTCAGCCACACGCTTCTCGGCGTCGCGCGCGATCAGGCGCCGACGGCGCTCTTTGCTGTTCGGGATGCGCTGCCGTGGGTCGCTGCCCTCGTGGAGCTCATCGATGGTACCGAAGCCGCCGTCGTGGCCGAGATGTTGAGCGCCCGCGATGTCGTGCGGGCACTGGATCGACGGACACTGACGAAGCGCCTCGAAGACGTGCTGAAACCACGTCCGGCCGGTGTCGAGTGCAGCGCCCTGGAGGCGAGGTACTCGAAGGCGCTGCGTGAGCTGGCGTCGCTGGACGCTCGGCTTGTCGACGTCGCGATGCGGTCCGACAGCAACATTCGGGACACGCTACTCGCGGAGCCGGATCTGTTGTCCGTCGCGGTATCCATCTGTGCAGGCGGCGAACAGACGGACGTCGCGCGGCGGTTTCGCGCGGCGTTACTCGTGGAGGACGTGGCGCTGGAGCCCGATGCCGTCGCGTTGCTGTGTGACCTGGAGAGCGCCTGGGACGGCGGCGCGATCTGTGCGCGCGAGGGTTTCGGCGACCGGACGCGGCGCTTCGAAATCTCGGCGTGCGACCACATTCGCCAGTCGGGTTTCGCACCAGCCGTGCGGGCGGCGCTGCTGTATGGCGCCGTCACGGCCCACGGTGGTGACATTCGCCGAAAGCTCCGCGGATTCTCGGTGTTCTGTGAGGACCGGCCGTTGGAGGACCTCGCGGTGGCGCTCGCCGAACATCGTGGCGGTGTCGTCGAGTTCCTGTCGGGTCTGATTCCGATTCGGGGCCTGGACGGCTGGGTTCGGTACTTGCGTGGCGGATGTCACGAGCTCGCGGACACGCGGGAAGTCTCCATTCGCGAGGCGACGAGCTTCGCGCACTATTGCTTCCACCTCGTCAACTTCTGCGATCTGGCGATTCGCGAGGACGGTGGCGCCAACGATGACGCACGCCGGGCTGTGATGGGCGTGGAGGACGATCTCAAGGAATTCGCGCTCGCGGGCCAGCGCGCAGGGCTGAGCGACGCGGAGTTCCACCTCGGCCGCCGTGAGCAAGAGCGCTGGGCGACCGTCACGGCGGAGGGTCAGCTGATCGAGCGCTTGGGCAGACTAGGCGGTGGTTGGCGACAGGGCTTCCTTCCGGCCCTCAACGGTGCGTTGCGTCTCGGACCTGATGTTCTCGACCCGTGGTACGACGCGCTCGCGAGCTTTGAGTATCCCGACGAGATGCTGAACGTCATCAATACGACGCTGGCGACGATGTCGATTCGTGGCGCCGAGATCTTCGCTGTGGCGAGGCCCAAACACGCCCTGCGGATGTTGGCGATGAGCGCCCTGGCTTCGACGGGTCCGGGCACGCTGGACTTCGAAGCGGCGTTGCAGTGGTTCAAAGACCCGGCTCGTCGCGGCGCAGCGGAGACGATGTTGGACCTCGTCGATGATCCGCTTCAACTTCGGCGGGTCAACGCGTCGTGCGGCTTTGTCGCCGAGAGTACGCCTGGCGGCGTATCGCTGACCGTTCGCCGGCACCCGGAGTTCGAGGCGCTGTTGTTGTTACTTCGGTCACGGAGCACGGCGCCGCTGATGCGTGAACTCGCGCGCGATCGGATTAGCGATCTCGTCGCGGTGGTGGACGAAAGTGCGGTGACCCCGATGGAGTTCGCGGGTGCGTCCATCGTGCGATACGCGGCCGGCGCCCCGGCATGACGGATCAGTCGTCGAGGACGTGCGCGACGATGCGCACGCGCGCGCCGCGCCGGAACCGACCTCGCAAGGCGGAGTCTGGCAGCGCGATCCGGCCGTACTCGTCGATGACGGCTTCGAACTCCAGCAGCGACTCGGTGGAAAACGTGGTGGTCGCCTGGTCCTCGACGCTTCGCGATTGCTCGAGGAGCGTGTCCGGCACCGTGTAGTGTTGGGTCGGCTGAAACTTCGCGGCGAGGGTGGGCGTGTCCGACCGCGTGCGTTCGGGGATCGTGCCATGTTGTTCGGTGTCGCGTAGCCCCGGGGCGACGACCTCGCCGGAGTCGCGCGTCGGCTCCTTCGGTGAGTGCTGGTCACCCTGTAGCCGGGCGAGTAAGGCGGACCGGTCAATCTCTTCGGTGCCTTCGTTCTCGAATGGAGTGTCCTTCCGCTGCAGGACCTGTGTATCGTTCGCATCTGAGTCGTCGGACATACAGCGATGGTAGCTGACGCCAGAACCGAAGCAAAGTGGAGCAGTAGCCGTGAATTTCGCCGACGACATGACCCGTCAGGTGATCGGCGCGACCGATGTGATGGCCTCGCTGTGTCCCGCGAGCGCGTGGGGTGCGCAGCTTGTCGCGCGGCCGCGATGGTACGGCGTTGCCGACGAGGCGGCGTGGCGCGAGGAGTTGGGAGTGCTCGAGGCCGTCGACCGCTGGTGGACGGACGATGTTGCTCGTGATTGCACGCCAGCATTTCAGCAGCTACCGACGATCGAACGTCCGTTACTTACGCTGGAGTCTGGCGGCACGCTGGATGAGGTGGCGCTGTTCGAACTGAAGCGGTTCTTCTACTGGTCGGCTGCGCTCGCTCGGGTCGCAGGCCCCGGGATCGCGGCGGTCGACGTGGGGTGGGAAGCTCGGCTGAATGCGCTGATGGCCACGATTCACCCGGAGCGGCACGCGTCGCCGAGGTTCATCCTCTCCGCGGCGCTCGACGAACGACTTGCGGCGGCGCGCCAACGGATCAAGCGTGCCCGCAGCGACGAGCGATCGGCGCGGCACGCCCTCGAGGCTCAGATCGTCGCGGATCGCGGCGGCAAGTTCGACGTCAGCGGGCGCTACGTTCCGGCCCACCCCCCGATCTCCGGCGCTGATCCGCGGCTGCGCGCGCTTGGGGACGGCAAGTTCGAGGTGATCGATCCCACGGTCGACGCGCTGAGCGCCGCGATCGCGGCGGCCAACGACGCATGCTGGGACATCGAAGTGGAGCTGCGCGCGGGTCTGTCCGATCGGCTGCGGGGCGAGGTGCCGTGGCTACTCGAGGTCCGGGACGTGCTGGGCGAGCTCGACCGCCGCTGTGCGCTGGTCGAGTTGAAGCGCGAGTGGGCTGGTTGCTGGCCGCAGTGGGGGACTCAGATGACGATCGGCGATGGCCGTCATCCGCGCTTGCTGGAGGTCCTCGAGCTCGAGGAAGTGCAGCCGATCTCGATCACGCTCGACGCGCGGCCTGCCGTGGTGACGGGGCCCAATATGGGCGGCAAGTCCGTCCTGCTGGAGTTGGTCGGACTCTGTCAGTGGTGTGCGCAGCACGGCTACCCGGTGCCCGCAGCTTCGTGCACGTTCTTGCCGGCCGACCGGCTGATTTACGTCGGGTCTGAAGGTGAAGAGGCGAGTCCCAGCGGGTTGAGTTCGTTTGGCCGCGAGGTGCGCCGGGTCGTCGAACAAAGTGCGGACGGGGCGCGGTGTCTGTGGCTGCTCGATGAACTCGGCCGAGGCACCCATCCGGACGAAGGAGCAGCGATCGCGCGGGATTTCATCACGTATCGCCACAAACTGGGCGACCAGATCATCGCCGCGACACACTTCCCGAGTCTGGCTTCGATGCCCGACGCCGCGCACTTTCGGATCGCGGGAATCTCGCACCCAGAAGCCCTCCAGGCGTTGAAGTCCGATCCGAGTCTGGCCGACATCGAGTGCGCGCTTCGCGCCGCCATGGACTACCGGCCGATGATTCGGATGGCGACAGATCCCGCGGTGCCGCGCGACGCGCGCCTCGTCGCGTCGATCCTGGGGCTCGACCTCGGCGAGGCCTGATCAGCGCCCGTCGCGAATTCGCTTGAGCGCTTGGACGACGGCGTCGTGATCGACAAACCGATCGTCGGGCGCCTTCATCAACAACCGTGCGATGACGTCGACCAGCGCTTGCGGCACGACGCGCGCTAGCGGCACGAGGTCCGGTGGATCGGCGGCGTGGTGGGCCAGAATGACAAACGCCGTCTTGCCGTTGAAGAGGGGTCGGCCGGTGAAGAGGTGGTAGAACGTGGCGCCGAGGGCGTACATGTCCGAGCGATGGTCGAGTTCGACGGCGCGCGCCTGTTCGGGGGAGCAGTACCAGGGCGTGCCGAGAAAGACGCCTTTGCCGGTCAGCTTGCGCTCGCCGGGGTCCAGCGGACGGGCGAGGCCGAAGTCGCCGACTTTGAGATGTCCGGTCGAATCCAGCAGCAGGTTGCTGGGTTTGACGTCCCGATGAATCAGACCGCGATCGTGGGCGTGGCGCAGGGCGCGTGCGACACCGACCATGAGGTCGACGCCCCGTTGCCAATCCAATGTCGGTCCACCCTGGGCGAGGCGGTCGGCGAGTGAACCGCCATCCATCAGCTCCATCGCGAAGTACATGTGGCCGTCGTCCTCGTCGACGAAGTAGATCGGGACGACGTTGGCGTGACTGAGCCGGGCCTGAGACCGCGCTTCGCGAGTGAAACGCTCCGCGAGCAGGGGATCTCGGCTGAGTTCGCGGGTCAGTACTTTGAGTGCCACCGGGCGATCGAGCGAGACGTCGCGCGCTCTCCAGATCGTCCCCATACCGCCGGCGCGTAACAGCGTTTCCACGTGGAAATGGGCGATTTGGCGACCGGTGAGGTCCTCGTCGGTGCCTTCGGACGCCGTGGAATCGCCGATCAGCGTTTCGGCGAACACATCGATGTTACGATCCTCAGCCATGGAAGCGGATGATAGCGCCGCGCGGCCCCGAGTGCACCTACGCGACGACTTCGAGGAAACGCTTGAGCCGCTCGATGATGACATCGAGGGCGATGCGATTGTCGCCGCCCTCGGGGATGATGAGATCGGCCCATCGCTTGGAGGGTTCGACGAACTCGAGATGCATCGGTCGCACGGTTTCGTAGTACTGCGCCCGGATCGATTCGAAGTCGCGGCCGCGTTGACGAATGTCTCGACGAATGCGGCGAAAGACGCGGATGTCGGCGTCGGTGTCCACGTAGAGCTTGATGTCGAAGGCCTCGCGTAGCGCGGGAATCGCGAACAGCAAGATCCCTTCGACGACCACGACCGGATGCGGTTCGATCCGCAGCGATTGCGGGCTGCGGGAGTGCGTGGTGAAGTCGTACTGGGGGGCGTCGATTCCCTCGCCGCGCGCGAGCGCGCCGAGGTGCTCGCACAGCAACTCGCTATCGAGGCTGTCGGGGTGATCGAAGTTGACGCGCGCGCGCTCCGCCGGCGTGAACGAGGCGATGTCGCGGTAGTACCAGTCGTGTTGGATGAGGACGCTGCGCTCACCGACACCCTGCTGGATCCGTTCGGCGAGGGTCGTCTTGCCGGAACCGGTCCCTCCAGCGATGCCAACAATCACAGGGGCGTAATCAGTCATGGTCGCGACCGTGCGCGAACGCTCGCTCGGTGTCAACCGCGGAAGAATGCGGGCCGCTCGGTCGTCATCCTTGCGCCACCGGCGCCGATCGTCCAAAGTGGTGCAACACCACGAAGTGAGGCTGCGACGTGGACGAAGACCGACGCAAGGCACCGCGCATGGAAATCTCGTCAACTGTCGAGTTCGTCGTTGAAGGCGGTTCGATTCAGGAGGCGCACGGGATCGATCTCTCCGAAACGGGGATCGGTTTCTTGACCGCCGATACACTGACCGTGGCGCTCACCGTCACCGTGGGGGGTGAGGACGTGACCCGTCTGGCCAAACTGGCCCGCATCATCCGCAAAGAGGACGGCTCGTTCCTGTTCGGCCTCGAGTTCATCGAGCCCGGCGCCTAACGCCAGCCCCGAGTTCCCATGTCCACCGTGCGACTCGGCAGTTTCGAGACGATTCGCGAGGTCGGCTCGGGCGGGATGGGCACGGTTTGGGAAGGCCGCCACCTCGTAACCGGATCCCCGGTTGCGGTGAAGTTTCTCACCTATGAGCGTGCACGCGAGCCGCGATGGCTCGCGGCGTTCCAATCCGAAGCACGCGCGATCGCGCGTTTGTCTCACCCGCGCGTGGTCCGGATCCACGACATCGGCGTGATGCCCTCCGGCAGCACCGTGGAAGGGCTCCCGGCGGGCAGTCCGTTCATTGTCATGGAGTGGGTCTCGCAGTCCCTGCGCGACCTGCCGCGGCCGCTCGCGTGGGAGACGGTGCGAGCGATCCTGCTCGAGGTGCTCGACGCGTTGGCCCACGTGCACGCGCGGGACATCGTGCACCGAGACATCAAGCCGTCGAATGTGCTGGGAAAGCTCGGGCGATTGCGGATTGCAGATTTCGGTATCGCACGGGTCGACGCCGGGACTGATGACGCGATCTCGGGGGTCAGCGGAACGCCGTTCTTCATGGCCCCCGAGCAGTTCACGTCGTCTGCGGGTCGGGTCGGGACTTGGACCGATCTCTACGCGGTGGGATGTCTGGCGTACCTCTTGAGCGTTGGCCAGCCTCCTTTCGGCGGCGATTCGGTGGTCGAGCTCGCGACGCGCCACCTCCACGATCCGTTTCCGCTGGCGGATCTCGATGACGGTTTCGCGGGCTGGCTGAGACGCCTGACGGCGAAGAACCCCGCTGCGCGTTACCGCTTCGCGAGCGAGGCGGCGCGGGATCTCGCATCGCTCGACCGAGCGTTCACGGAGGCGACGTCCTCGGTCACGGAGCGGTGGATCTCTCCCGGACACACCGCGACGGATACGTTGCCTCTGACCACGGTGCTCCTCGATCTCGGGTCGGCCACACTTGCGCCGACGTGGACAGCGGACTCGCAGGAACATCCGGCGATGACGCACGTGCCCGACTGGCGGACGCCCGCGGCGATCCGTGCGCACGTCGAGCACATCCCGGGGGCTGGACTCGCGGTGTCCGCGATTCGCGTCCCCCCGTTCGTCGGTCGCGAGCGCGAGCGCGACGTGCTGTGGTCGAGCCTTCGCGAGAACCTGCTGGCCGGGCGATCCAGCGCGGTCCAGATCACGGGGCCGCCCGGAATCGGGAAGTCGAGGCTTGGGGCCTGGCTCGCGGAGCGTGCACACGAGCTCGGGCTGGCGTCGCACGTGGGGCCGGTGTCGTGTCGGACGACCGACGAGCCCTTCGTGCGGCTGGCCCGGGACGAACTCGGGACTGCCGCCGACGATGACGAGCTGCTCGGGGAACGCGTGGACCAGCGACTCGCTGGTACCGATGTATCCGTCACGGAGCGCAACGCGATCACGCACTTTCTCACCGGGAAACTAGCGGTGTCGACGGCGCGAGAGCGCCTCGACGCGATGCGAGCGTCGCTCGAGGTCTGTGCAGGTGGTCGCCCGCTGATCGTCTTGCTCGACGATGTCGAGGACGCCGGGGCCGACGTGATCGAGGCGGTGCATCACTCGGTCCGTGCGTCGAGCACCGTGCACTTCGTGCTCACGTCGGAACGCGGGGTGGTGGATCCCCGCGGTCGGCTGACGACGATCGAGCTGGGGCCGCTGGACGACGCCTATGTGGACCGGATTGTTCGCGACCTCGCCGGGCTTCACCAAGATCTGGCGGCGGACATCGTCGCGATCTCGCGGCAGAATCCTGGCCGCGCGATCCGCCTCGTGCGTGGTTTGGTCGAGCGTGGCGAGCTTCGCGGCGGCGAACACGGGTTCGAACTCCAGGCTCAAGCCACGCTCGACGCCCCCGAATCGCTGGCGCTGTGGCGCGAACGGCTCGACCACCTCATCGCGCGTCTTGGCCCGACGGTGCGCGCGGCGCTCGAGGTCGCTGTGGTACTCGGCGACGAGGTGCTGGACGACGAGTGGTTGGCCGTCGCGAGCGCGGCGGGCGTCTTCGTCGCGACGAGCCTCGCCGGCGAGCTCGAGCAGCGCGGATTCGCCGAGCCGACCAGCCGCGGTTGGGCGTTCACGGATCCCGAGCTGTCGGCGGTCCTCGCACAGAGCGCGCGCGACCGCAACGCGTGGAAGACCTACGTCGCGGCGGCGCGACAGGCGTTGCCGGATGCCAGTGTCGAGCGTCGGGCCTCGTGGGCGCTCGAAGCGGGGTTAGCGCTGTCGGCGGCACAAGGGTTCATGGCCGCCGCGAATGCGGCGGAGACCATCTGCCAGACCTCACGCTCGATTCGCATGCTCAGTCGCGCCGAGGATGCGCTGTCGGGGCTCGAGTCGCCGGAGGTCGCGCGGTTGCGCACCGAGGCCGAACTGTTGAAAGCGTCACTCTGGGGACTCGAACGCCTCGACGAGGCCGACGAATTGGCCTCGCGCGCGGCCGCCACGAGCCGCACGCACGGCTGGGACGACCTGCTCGGTCGCGCGTTGGAGCGGCGGGCGAAGTTTGCGCGCAAGCGCGTCGATCTCCCGCTCGCCGAGCGTCTGTACCGCGAGGCTCGTGACGCATACCAGCGCTGCGGCGATGTCGCCGGCACGGGCGGCGCGTTACAGGGGCTCGGCATGGTCGCGGTGTCTCGGGGCGAGCTGCGTGAGGCTGAGGCGTTGTACAACGACGCCCTCGGCGCGTTTCTGCCCGCGCGAGCGCTGCGTGGTGCTGCCTGGTGCGCGAACGGACTCGGGGACGTCTACCGCCTGCTCGCGGAGCACGAGCTGGCGCAGAGCTGGTACGAGCGCGCTCTCAATTGGTTCGAAGTGGTCGGCGACTCGTACGGCGCGATGTGGTGTGTACACGATCTGTCGCTGACGAAGCGGGCCGTCGGGGACCTCGATGGCGCTGTCACCGGCCTCACGGAGACGATCCGCATGGCGAAGCGACTCGGCCAGCGGGTCGTCGCCCCGCGGGCGAACCTGGGGATCATCCACGTCCAGCGGGGCGAGGAGGCGTTGGCGCGTCCGATCTTCGAGGAGATCCTCGAAGAGAGCCGGATCCGGGGCGTCGCCGGAGAAGAAGGCATCGCGCACGCTTGCCTGATGCCGTGTGATGCTGCGGTGGGGCGATGGGATGACGTGCGGAGCCATCTCGCCGCGGCTCGAGCCCACCTGGGGACGCTCGTCGACGCGGACATCGGGTTGATGGCGGCGACCGCGGCAGACCATGCGGCACGACGTGGCGAAACGGACGTCGTGTCGTCGCTGCGCGCGTTTGCGAAAGCGCACGGCGTCGGCTAGACGTGGACGCATGATCAAGCTCGTCGTCGTCCTGTTGTTCCTCGCCGTGTCCGCCTGCAAATCCGATGTTCACGAACATGGCGAGGCGCATGCCGCGATGTGCTCGCACTCGCTGACGTCGGCCGAGTACGCCGACGAAGAGGTCGTGAGCCAACCGGGGGCCCAGCTCGGGGAGCTGACGCGCTGCCCGATCAGCGGCAGCGTGTTCCGCGTCTCCGACATGTCGCCGAAAACGGACCAGAAGGGCAAGACGTACTACACGTGTTGTGGCGGCTGCGTCGATCAGCTGGAGAAGTCGTTCGCGCGTCGTCGCTGATCGTTACTCGGCGGTGGCCGCGGCGGCCGGTTCTGGGGCCGAGGCAAGGTCGCGGTCGGCCCAGTAGCTCGGGTGCGGCCAGTGCTCGTAGGGCTGCGTGATCAGCGCGCGCGTCGTGCGCACGACGTAGCCGATCTGATAGCCATCGAAACAGCGGTGATCGAAGGTCACCCCGACGTACATCGCAGGGCGGACTTCGGGTTTGCCGTCGATCGCCATGACTGCATCGTGGACGACCCCCGGCAACACGACCATCGGGCAGCGACTGGCCGGGACCAGCGGCGCGTAGCCGAGTTTGATGTCGAAGCTGGCGACGGACGAGACCATGAAACTGCCAAACGGGTCGCTGCGCACACCGATCGAGTCGAGCTTCGTGGAGACGTTGAAGGTGAGGAAGTCGACCGTGCGCAGCATCCGTCCCATCAGCCACGGCGGGACCTTGTCGATCATCGCCTTGGTTTCCTCCATCTCGAGGTCCTCGCCGTTGCGCACTTTCTGGGCGCGACCGCGCAAGATCTGGGAGAGCTGCACGATGTCGAGTTCGTTGGAACCGGTGATCTTGACCCCGGAGAGGTCCGCCTGTTTGGTCTCGTCGTTGGGAATCGCGACCTGGCAAAAGACGTCGATCGACTCGCGCTTCTGAAGCCGGCCGTTGACGACCATCACGTTCAAATCGGGAAAATTCTCGTAGGTCTTGGCGAACGCCTTGACGACTAGCGCGGTGAGGGTCGTCTGGACACCGGACGCCTCGGACACTTCGGCGAGGTATCGTTGCGCCTCGGACACGTCGAGCAGCTCATGGCCGTAGATCGTCGGGTCGCGCGGCGCGTCCCACATCCCGATCGAGATCTTTCGCCAGGAAGACAGGTTCTCGAGCGGTTTCCAGAACTTCGCCATCGACGCCTCGTCACGTGGGTTGCGTGCCGGGACAGTAGTGTTCCTTGGGCGGCCG
>JBFIHF010000015.1:0-43142 GCA_041601915.1 Bradymonadaceae bacterium | reverse complement strand
TGCCGGCCCGCGAGCCACGCGTCCCACTGCGCCGCCGACCGGTAGTAGAATTGAGGTTCGTACGTGAGTGCGGTCTCCTCGAACTGCTCCTCGTACTCGGCCTGGCGGCGCTCGTTGATCGAGGCCAGCGTGTCGCGAACTGCCTCCGGTTCGATCACGACGACCCACGCATCGTCCGACAGCCACTCGCCGATGTCGGCGAGCTGGGGGTAGAGCGCGGGCAGCATCGCATCGAGGCCCACGAAGTGCAGGTGTGCGGAGAGATCGGACAGCACGTTGGCGATGTGCTTCGACGCGAGCTCACGCTCGCCGGCCCGCTGGCGAATCGATTGCTTCGCGTGCGCGACGTTGTCCTCGTCCAGAATCTCCTCCCGCACGGGGAAGATCGGGCAGCGTGTCACATCCGCCGTCGTGCGCTGGGTCGCCGCGTCGAATCGGCGTAACTCCGCCACGTCGTCCCCCCATCGCTCGATGCGGATCGGCTGCTGCTCCACCGGTGAGAACACGTCCACGATGTCGCCGCGGATCGAGAACGTGCCGGGGTCTTCGACGGTCGTGACCTCGAGGAAGCCACACGCGGAGAACAGCGCGCGCAGCTCCGCATCCCGCCACTCATCGCCGACGCGAATCACGCGCACCCACTTCATGAACGCTTCGCGCGGCAGCGTTTTCCGAATCGCGGCCCCGATGGAGCTCACCACGATCGGCGGCGTTTCGTGGTCGGGCGAGGCGATCGCGTACAGCGTGGCCAAACGCCGCATCGTCAGCGCACGGTCCGGCGATGCGCCGTGGTACGGGCCCATGTCGAACTCAGGATACCAGTGCGCCCCCGTCATCTGTTCGGGGGTCATCGTGAAGATCTCGAGCTCCGCGGCGAGCTGCTGGGCCTGGGCGGCATCGGGCGTCACGACGAGCAGCGGCCGCGCCACGCGACGCGCCACATCGGCGATCACGAGGGCGGTCAACCCACCGGTCGCGCCGAGGAGCTCGACGTGGGGTTCATTGACCCAAGTGTGCACGAGTGGCTCGATCGGATACGCCTGGGGGCGATCACTTTCGAGAGGATCCACCGGTTCGAGGTCCACGGCGGGGAGGCTGTCTTCGGTTGTCATACCGGCGATGCTCGTTTCATAGTGCGGCCGAACGGCTCGGTGGCAATAGTCCGCTCACCGCCACCTGTCAATCCAATCGCCGGTTGAACCGACGAGCTGGCCCGCCGATTGCACAACTGCGGACCATCAGAGCAGCGAAGTGACTCAGACGGATTGATCACCTGCGGTCCGTCTGATAATTTCGAAGCAACGTCGCAAGGAGACATATGAGCACGGCACTACAACACACCAAGCAGCTTCTGCAGCGGTTGCACGCCGAAGAGGATGGTGTGGCGATGACGGAGTACATCATGGTGTTCACGCTGGTCAGTTTCGGCGCGACCCTGGCCCTGATTTCGGTGTCGATCTACGTCAAAGGCTACCGGGACTTTCTCGTCTGGTGGTTGGCACACCCGGCCGTCTAACCGGGGCTTGATGTCCCCGCTGCGTGACAGAATGTCGCAGCAAAAAAAAGCTGTTCCCGCTCAAATTCACTTGCTATAAACATAGAGTACAAAGTCAAACGATACATAGAAGCGAACAGGGTGGCTCCGATGTCGGCGCGACCCTCCACCACGGAGTACTCGCCGCGAGGCGTTGCTTACTACCTGGGACACTAGGTAGGCATATACCGGCACGGACGAAAGTTCAGGCCCCAAAAACCCAAAGACATGGCCTGATGAGGCCACATACACCATCGGAGCAAACCATGAAAAATCTTCTTATGCAGCTGCACACGCAAGAGGATGGAGCAACCGCGACTGAGTACATCATCCTTCTCATTCTCATCGCCTGTTTCGTCATCGCGATCGTGAAACTCTTCGGTACGACCGTATCCGAGAAGTTCGACGCTGCGAACACCTCCGTGGTCAGCGAAGTCGTCTTCTGATCACCCGCTCTACGGAAAGGCCCGCCCCGACCGGGGCGGGCTTTTTTTTTCCTCCTGTGCTGTGAAAAGTTGTGGCTGATTCCGGCAAAGCGGTGAAGCCCGATCCGATGATCGGGCGTATTCTAAGCGGCAGCATCGAGATCCGCCGCAAGATCGGCGCCGGGGGGATGGGCAACGTCTACGAGGGCTTCCAGGAGCACCTCGGTCGTGCGGTGGCCGTCAAAGTGATGACCGCCGAGCATGCCCGAAACCCCATCGCGGCGGAGTACTTTCTGCGCGAAGCGCGCGCCGCCAGCCAGCTGCGCCACCCCAACATCATTCAAATCATCGACTACGGGCAAGAGGACGATGACACGATCTTCATCGCGATGGAGTTTGTGCCCGGTAAGCCGCTCAGCAAGCTGATCCGGCACGAGTTTCCGCTTCCCGCCGCCCGGATCACCCAGATTCTGGATCAGACGCTTTCTGGGCTCGCCGTCGCCCATCAGAAAGAACTCGTGCATCGCGATCTCAAACCGGACAACCTGATGGTGGAGCAGCTCGGTGACAGCGATTTTGTCACGATCCTCGACTTCGGCATCGCACAGTCGCAGGCCGCCGGTCAGGAAGCGGGTCCGCTCACGCTGGCGGGCGCCGTCGTCGGTACCCCGCAGTACATGAGCCCCGAGCAGGCGACGGCGAGTCGCGTCGATGGCCGCAGTGATCTGTTCTCGCTCGGTGTCATTCTCTACGAACTGCTCACGCAGACCTCGCCGTTCAGCGCGCGCAGTCTCCCCGAGATCTTGATCGCGGTGATGCGTCACCATCCGCAGCCGCCGTCCGCGCAGTGCCCCGAGCTCAGCATCGACCCGAACCTCGAGGCGATCTGCCTGCGTGCGCTGAAGAAGGAGCCCGATCTGCGGTTTCAGACCGCCGAGGAGTTTCGAGCCGCGCTCACCGAGTTTGGCACACCACGCGCGCCAGCGCCGCCCCCCGCGCAGTTCATCTTCAAGCGCTCACGGTCGGCGCGCGCTGCCGAGGAGGACGTCGATCTGGTGGCGGAGCCTGACGACGGCGCGATCGAGCCGGCATTCCCCGATCCGGACGCGCGCACGTTGGCGGAGTTCTCGGGCGCCGACGCGGTGTCGACGGCGCGGCCCGCGTTTTCCGCTGAAGACCTCGCCGGGGACCTGCTCTCCGAGCGCGCCCTCGTCACGGCCCTCGTGCTGCATCAGCGGTCACACAAGCGGATCGACCCCGAATCGATGTCTGAGTTGCGTACCAATCTCGACGCCGCGATCTCGAAGACGGCCGAGGAGTGGGGCGCGCGCCAGATGGGTCGGCAGGGAAGTTTCGTGACGCTGTTGTTCGGGGTGCCCACTCCCACTCCCGACGACTCGTTCCGTGCCGTACAGGCCGCGCTATCGTTGCGCCGGTCGTTGCGGCAATTCGTGCCCGATGGGACCGTGTTCGGCTACGCGATCGCGGCCGGCGAGGTCTACTGTCCGTCGGGCGTTGTGGAGCAGGCGGCCGGCGAGCCGCTCGATGCCGCGACAGAAGCCGCGCGCGTGGCCGGCGACGACAACGTCGTCGCCACGGGGCCGGACCTCGCCATCCGCCTCGGGACGTTGTTTCGGCTCGGGGCGCCGGATGATGAGGGACATCAAGCGGTCCTCGGCGTCCTCGACGTGGGTCGGCACGGCCCACAATCATCGGAGAGCGCTCGGTCCCACGTCGAACTAATCGGCCGCGACGCGGAGATCGCCGCGGTGCTTGGCGCCGTCGGACGGTTGAGCAAGAATCGTGGATCGTTCCTCGCCGTCACCGGAGAAGCCGGCGTCGGCAAGACGGCGATGATCTCCGAAGTCGTCCGCGTGGCCGAGCAGCGGGGCGCCCTCGTGTTGTCCGCGCGCTGGACGGGCAAAGGGGCCGACGCGATCCGCGGGATTCGCCTGCACTGGCTGTTAGACTTCATTCGCAAGCGCGGACATCTGCCCGCCGGCGCACAGACCGCGCTTCGGGAAACGGGGCTCGCGCCGGAGTACTGCCGCGTGCTCGCCGCCTTCGTCAATGAGCGGCTGGAGGAAGCGTTCGGCTTCGTCGGTCAGGCTCGCCGGACGCCCGAAGGCGACATGCGGGCCGAGACCGCACTACAAGTCGCGATGGTCCGCCTGTGTCGCGCGCTGACGTCCGATGCCGGCAAACTTGTCCTGGTGCTCGACGACGTGCAGGCGCTCGACGACGACGTCCGCGCGATGCTCGAGCGTTGGACGGCCACCAGTGCGGAGTTGCCACTCCTCTTTACTGCAGGCCTGCGCACGACCGGCGCGCTGTCGGGGTTCAAGGGAGCGGTCGAGCAGATGGCGCTCGAACCGCTGGAGGACTCGGCGTCACTGGCGTTCCTCAAGGTTCGACTGCCGTCGACAATCCCTGCGAACATCGTGTCGCGCCTCGCGAGGATCGGTGCCGGCTACCCCATGCATCTCGAGCACCTCGCGCGGTATGCGAGGTCTCGCGGTTTCGACATCAGTCGCGCTGACGAGGTCCTCGCTCAGGCGCAGGACGTCGCTGAGTTGCTGCGCATGCGCCTGTACCAGCAGGGAAAAGCGCACCAGAACATACTGGCGGTCTTGTCGGGCCTCGTGGACGGCGTGCCCGCCGAGGTGCTGATTGATTTGGCGATGGCCGAGTGGCATCCGACCGAGGGGCTGCAGGCGCTCGCCGATGAGGGGCTCGTCGAGGTTTCCGGCGACACCGAAGCTCTTCGACTGCACTTTCGCCCGCCCGCGCTGCGCCATGTCGTCTACGACCGACTCTCGCGCAAGATGCGCACCCAGATCCATGCGCGGGCCGCGAACTTGTACGAGGAACGTGTCCGCGCCGCGCGCCCACGGCCGGCACGCGAAGATGTGATCGCACTCGCGTATCATCGCGAGCACAGCGGCGATATCGACGCCGCGACGGCGCTACTCGACGAGCTCGTGGCACGTTCGTTTCGCGAGCACGACTATGACGGCGCGGTCGAGATTCTGGAACGCCAGATGGCTCTGCTGGCCGGCATGGCCGAGGTACCCACTCAAGACCTCGCGCGTCTGCAGCTTCGCCTGCTCCGAGCGGAGGCCGCGATCGGCAAACGGGCGCAAGCGCTCGATCGCTGCATGCGTCTGGATCGCAGCGATGAGTTGGAGCCGGCGCTCGCCGTGGAAGTGCGCCTCGAACTCGCACGTCTCTGGCTCGAAGACGAGGACCCCGAGCTGGTCGGCAAGGTTGCGCGCGGCGCGCTGACGGACATTCGGAAGTTGCAGGCCGCGGACCCCGACAACCTCGAGCTCCGCTGCCTGCTGGTGCTCGCGCTGCAACTCGGCGCGCGGATTCTCGAACGGCAGAACAAGCTCGCGCCCGCGACAGAGCTCGCGCTGGAGGGCGCCGGCGTGATCGAGCGCGGCGAGATCAAACCGCTCGACAACCCATGGGGCCCGCAGCTCGTCTGGGAGACCCTCAATCAGTTAGGTCGCATTCGCCTGCGCATGGGCGAACTGCCGGCGGCCCGGAAGGTGTTCGAGCTCGCGCGGCGCGTCGTCACCGAATCCGACGATCTGAGGGGGAAAGTTGAGGTCGGCAGCAATGTCGCCGCGGTGCTCACCGCCGAAGGCGACATCGAGCGGGCGTACAAGGAGCTGTCCGATGCACTCCGAATCGCGCGCGGGCTCGGCGATCCGCTGATGCTCGCGAAACTCGAACTCAATCGTGGCAACATCCTTCGTCGACAACGACGGCTCGACATGGCGATCCAGGCCTTCGATGACGCGTTGGTGCTCGCCAACGACCTCGACTGGCGAGACGGCATTGCGACGGCCAGCGATCAGCTGGCGCGATTGCGTCGCTTGGTCGATGAGCAGGACGGGAAGCGCCGATGACGGTACCGGTCCGAATTTTGATCGCCGAGGATAGCGAGATCTTCGCCACGGTTCTGCGGGAGACGATCGACGCCGAACCCGACATGGACGTCGTGGGCGTCGCCGCCAACGGTGAGGAGGCGGTCCTCGAATGCGAGCGACTGCGGCCCGACCTCGTGTTGATGGACATTCGGATGCCGATCTTGGACGGACTATCGGCGACCGAGCGCATCATGGCCGATTGCCCCACCCCAATCCTCGTCGTGACCGCCGATCCGTATCAGGGTGGCGTCGACATGTCCTTTCGTGCGCTCTCTGCGGGAGCACTCGATTTGATGGCAAAACCATCGTCGCTGCCCTGGGAGCCCACCGAGCGCGACACGTTCCTGCGCAAGATTCGGCTGCTCGCCCAGATCCCCGTCGTGCGGCATCAGCGCGCGGTTCGTCGCCGTCGCGTGTCGTATCACGGCATGACGTCGGAGTCGGGCGGCGAGCCGCCGGCCGTGGTGGGGATCGTCGCGTCGACCGGCGGCCCTCGGGCACTGGGACGCTTGTTGTCGGACCTGCCGGCTTCGTTCCCGGCGCCGATCTTTGTCGTGCAACACATCATTCCGGGTTTTTCGGCGCATCTGGCGAAGTGGTTGAACTCGGTATCGGATCTCGAGGTCATCGAGGCGCGCGTCGGCGTGATCGCGGAGCCCGGGAAAGTGTATCTGGCGCCCGCAGACTTCCATCTTCGGGTGGAGCCGGGGCTCATGGTGCGGCTGACCGACACCGATCCGGTGTCAGGCCACCGCCCCAGCGGCGATGTGTTGCTGGAGAGTCTTGCGCGCCACAACGAAGCGGTCGGGATTGTACTGTCCGGCATGGGCAGTGATGGCACCACGGGGCTCGCGGCGATACATCGCGCCGGAGGCCTCACGATGGTGCAGGACCGGGAGTCCTCGGTCGTCTACGGAATGCCGCAATCGGCGATCGAGCTCGGGGTGGTTCAGCACGTCGTCGAACTGGAGCTGATGGCCCGTCGGCTCGTCAATGAGATCAAGGCGTTGCGAGGTACGCCATGACCGCGGTGCTCGACGCACGGCCCGCCGACCTCGCATCCGCGGAGCGGCTGTTCGAGAACTGGATCGGGTTCGACATTCATGGCGCCGCCCCTCGCCGTCTCAAGGAGTTCCTGGTCACGCGAGCCTCCCATCTCGGATTCACGAGCGTGTCGAGCTACCTCGATGCGCTCCCGCCGAAGCGGCCCACGACCGAGGAGGCTCAGCGGCTCGTGGATATGGTGACCAATGGCCTCACCGCCTTTTGGCGCGACCCCCAACAGCTCGAGGCGCTCGGTTCGCTGCTCGCGCAGCTTCATGAGCGCTACAATCGACCGCTCGACGTGTGGTGCGCCGGCTGCGCCACCGGCGAGGAGGCCTACAGCGTCGCGATCGCAGCCCGCGAGCTCGATGTCCCGGTACGCGTCGTCGGAACCGACGTGAACACGGGCTACCTCGCCGATGCGCGCTGCGCCGATTTCGACGACTGGTCGCTGCGACGAGTCCCCCCCGAACGGCGCGAGCGGTGGTTCGCGCCACGCAATCATCGGTGGGCCTTGGACCGGGAGATCGCGTCGATGGTCGAGTTTCGGCACCACAATCTGCTGGAGATGCCCATCGTCCCGACCAGCGGCAAATGGGACGCGATCCTGTGTCGCAATGTGATCATCTATCTGACCCCCGACGCGGTGGACCGCATCCTGACGCGATTCGCGGGCTCGATCGCCGAAGATGGGTATCTGCTTCTCGGATCGTCGGAGCAGATCGGTCACGGTTTTACCAGCTTCCGGGCCGTTCGGCGCGGGCCGACCTTTGTGTACCGGTCGGTGGCCGTCGATCCGGGCACGTCGTTTCCGCTTCCGTCGCTCGGGTACGCTGCATCGCCGGAACCGACGCTGGACGAGAAAACGATCGGGTTCTCCGAGGACGACGCGGTGCCGAAGCTGTTGCGTTCGGCCGTCGGGCACGACCACGACGCCGCCGTGGCATGTTACGAGGCCGCGAGCGGCTACGATCCGTTCGCCCCCGAAGTCTACGCGCTCCTCGGATCGTTGCTGCGCGACGTCGGCGCCGTCGAACGCGCCGTGCAGGCCTTCGGCAAGGTCTTGTTTCTGGACCCCGACAACTGGTGGGCCGCAGCACGGCGTGCGGAGTGCTACGAGAGCATGGGCGATCACGTCGAGGCGCACCGCCACTTCCGGATCGTGCTCGAAGGGCTCGCTGCGACAGACGGCTCGCCGTTTGATGACCTTCCGGGGGTTCCGATGTTCCAGAACCTTGCGCACCGGCGCGACGCGGAGCGCGAACGCGCCGTGAAGGCACTCGACCGCCTCGTCGGCGGGGCCTGACCCTATGATTGCCCGCGATCCATGACGAACTTTGTGGCGCGGCTTACCAATAGGCGTCCATCACGCTAAGATGTCCGTCCGCTTCGGCCTCACGCGGAAAGTTCACCTCCCATATTGGCCGAATTTCGCGACAGGAGTGAAGGCATGGCATATCGATCGCAGCTGGTCATTCGAACATCCGAGCTGCAGGGCGTCGAAGTGCTCGAGCGCGTGAAGACGCTCGCCGACGCTGAATCGAAGACCATTTCGGAGAAGGCGATCGAGCTGCTGGCGATGGCGATGGACGGCGCGGTGATCGCCCCGGCGCCCGCCGAGCCCGAGGTCGCGCCCAAGGAAAAGGTCGAGGAACGCGCCGAGAGCGCCGTGCGCCGGGATCCCGCGCCGGCCCTCGCCCCGCCCAGCGTGAAGCAGAAGGATCCGAAGGTTCGGCCCGACGAGGCGCCCCATGAGGCGGCGCTGCGTTGCGTCACGTTGTTCGGTGACGAAGGAGCGGCGCTTGCGGCGCAGGCCCTGACGCAGTTCTTCGCCGTCGCGGAACCGGTGGACGGCGCGAACATCCGCGAGGAGCTCCAGGACCGGATGACGAAGACGGACTACGAGGCGCTGATGGAAGAGCTGAAGCAGACCGAAGAGTATCGTGAGTACCGCCGCCGCGTCGTCTACGCGAGCTGGTAGCCGACTCACGCGCCCGAACTCAGCAGCCACCACAAGAACGCGATCGGAACCGCGGCCAACGCGGTCAACACCGTGACGAGCACCGCGGCGATCAGCCACCGCTCCGGGCCCGCTTTCGGCTTGGCGAGCGCCACGATGGGCACCTCGATGCTGTCGAGCGCGCGCGTGCTTCGCTTGGCTTCGAACCAGTCGAAGATCAGCTGCACGCTGCGGCGATTGGCCTTGTAGACGACGTCGAGCACATCACCGACGCCCGGCACGTAGCCGAGTACCAGGTCCGAGGTCGCGTTCCAGCCGATGCCGAACAACACCTTCACCGGCACCCGCAGTCGCAGCGCTTCGAACAAGATGTAGAGGCTCACGACCCACGAGACCCAGTCGCCGCCGCCAGGGATCAGTCCGATCAGCGGATCGAGCCCCACGCGAACCTTGAGGACCGGGACCTCGAACTGGTCGTCCATCAGCTTCGCGAGTCGATCGAGCCGCCCCAGCGCGCGCTCTACGCGAGCCAACTCTTTGGTCTGTACCGCGAGGGCTGTGGTGTCGGACATGGGTTAGAGGCCGGCGTCCGCGCCTGCATCCGGGCCGGCGTCAGCGCCGCCGTTGTTCGTCGGCGCGTCGGTGCACCCCAGCGGCGTGAACTCGCCGCTCGTGGAGAGCAGGTCACCGACCTCCGGCACGCCGCCGTTCGCGAAACACCACAGCGAGATGGCGCTGGGCGACGGATCACCGTTGGAGTCGAAGTCCATGCGCCCCGACGCGCCTTCGAAATCGATCGTCTTGCCCTGAGCGAGCAGCCGAATGCCCTTCTGCGCATCCTGGCTGTTCGCCGAGATCGGCTCCCCGTTGGAGAGTTTGCCCATCCCGACGGCCAGCTGCGGGCCGGTGACGCCACCGCCGCCGGCGACCGCGAGCGCCACGACATGCATCGCGTCGTAGGCATTGGCGACGAACTGGAAGTCGTCCGGATCGCTGTCGAAGGCGCCCTGATACTTCACGCGGAAGGTGGTGTACGGGTTGTAGCTCTTGTCGCCCACGGCCTGTGGCGCCGTTCCGAGGATTCGTCCCTCCAGCGCGGGGCTCGACCCGGCGGCCTCCTCGCCGTTGCGTGCCGCGTCGGCGAAGAAGAACGTCGGGTTCGTATCGAACGCGTCATCGATCGCCTCGGCGATGTCCCACGACTCGGCGGCACCCATGATCAGTACCAGGTCCGGTGGGGGGAGCTGCAACGCCGTCTGCGTAAACCAGGTATCCGCCCAATTGTCCGGGTACACCGACGGTTTGAAGTTCGCGCTGCTCGTGAGTGCGCTGGGAAAGCCCTCGATGAGCCCTTGTTGGAGTCCGTCGCTGTACGGGTCGCCGTTGCGCGTCAGCACCCACACCACCGAATCGCCGAGCGCCCCGCCCTGCACGTTGGTGATGTAGTGCTCCACGAGCAGCGCGAGCGCGGCGGCCTGCGCCGTATCGCTCGGGGCGGTGCGCCACACGAGGTCCTTGTCGTCGAGGTCCGTAATCGACGCCGCTGTGCCCGACGGCGTCACGAGCAGCACATCGTTCGGGATCGCGTACTGCGTCGCGATGTCGATCGTCTGGCTGGAGAAGTCGGGGCCGATGATCGCGCTCACTTTGGCGACTTCGATCGCGTGGCGTCCGGCTTCCAGCGCGACGTCGTCGACACCCTCGGTGTCGCAGATCAGAAGGCCGATCGGTCGATCCCCAACCCCACCAATCTGCTCGAAGTTGCCATACGCGAGTTTCACGGCGTTCAGCAGGGGAAGCCCGAACCCGGCCTCAGGGCCCGTCAACGGCAACAGCACCCCCACGAGCAGTCCGCGCGCCGAGTCGACGGTGCCCATCGTCTGCAGGCACGTGCCGCCGGTGAACTCAGACGCCACCACGCAGATGTGTTCCTCGCAGGTGGCGCGGGGGCCGAGCTGCGTGACGCAGTCCTCGCTCGTCGCGCAGTCGTTGAACGACGTCAGCAACGAACAGCCCATCTGATGGGTCACGCCGATCACGGCGGTCCCGATCAATAGCGACGTTAGAATCGATCTGCGCATGCCTGCCACTGTCCAGAATGTCCATGTTCTACCGCGTTTGGCCGCGGCGGCCAAGAACGTTGCGCTGCGCGCCGCATTGCGCGGGTTGCGATGGCCCATCGTTCGTACTAATCACTTCAGTGCCGCCGCGCCGCTGGCGCTCCTCGTGTGTCGTGCCGCCCTTCTGCAGTAGATCGAATGAGCGCCCCGAACCTGTACGACCGACGACTAGTGTTCTTCACCGGCAAAGGCGGCGTCGGCAAGACGACCGTGTCCTCGGCGTTCGCCTACAGCTGCGCGCAGCGCGGCGAGCGAACCCTGCTGATCGAGATCAACACCAAGGACAAGGTGAGCCTGATGTTTGGCTCTGCGGAGGTCGGGACCGAGATCACCGAGATCGAGGAGAACCTCTACGCCGTCAACTGCACGCCCGCCTCCGCGATGGAGGAGTACGCGCTGATGATGCTGCGGGTCCGCATCGTCTACAAAGCCGTGTTCGAGAATCGCATCATCCAGTCGTTTCTCGCCGCGATCCCGGGGCTCAACGAGCTCGTGATGCTCGGCAAGGCCTACTTCCACGCCAACGAAAAGGACGGCGACCGCTACGTCTGGGACAAAGTCGTCGTGGACATGCCCGCGACCGGCCACGGCCTGTTCTTCCTGCAGATCCCGCACGTGATCACCTCGATCCTCAGCAGCGGGCACATGTATGAGCAGGCCGTCGCGATCCAGCAGCTGCTGAGTGACGAAAAGCTCACCGTGCTCAACATCGTCACGCTGCCCGAAGAGATGCCGGTCAACGAAACCAAGATGCTCTACAAGGCGGCCCGCGAGCAGCTCGGTGTTCCGCTCGGTTTCGTGATCGCCAACGGCATTTACCCGATGAGCTTCGAGGCCGGCGAGCTCGAACGACTCGGTGAGCCGGCGGACCAGCATGAGCGCGCCATCATCGCCGCGGCGAAGTTTCGTGCCGCGCGAACCCGGCTGCAGCGCCGCTATCTCGGCGAACTGTACGAAGCGACCCCGCTCCCCGTGGCGGAGTTTCCGTTCGTCTTCGCCGAGAAACTCGATTTCGTCGCGATCCGCACGATGGCCGAGAGCCTGCGTGAACAGATCTTGAGTCACGGGGAGCGCGTATGAACGCGCGCGAGTCGTTATCCCGCCTCGTCGCCGACCGACGCATCATCGTGTGTGTGGGGAGCGGCGGAGTCGGCAAGACCACCACCAGCGCCGTCATCGCGCTGAACGAGGCGATCCGCGGGCGAAAGGTCCTCGTGCTCACGATCGATCCGGCGCGCCGACTCGCCAACTCGCTGGGCGTCGAGGAGATCGGTAGCCAGCCGCACCGCATTCCGATCGAGCGGTTCGCCGAGGTCGGCCTCGACCCGCGCGGCGAACTGTGGGCGATGATGCTGGACATGAAGGAGTCGTTCGACCACGTCGTTCGCCGCCATGCGCCGCCCGAAGAGCACGACGGGATCCTCGACAACCGCATCTACCAGTTCTTCTCCACCAGCCTCGCCGGCACCCAGGAATACGCCGCGGCCGAGCGCCTTCATGAATTGTACGAAGACGGCGACTTCGACCTCATCGTGCTCGATACGCCCCCGACGACCCACGCCCTCGACTTCCTCGACGCGCCGCGCCGCCTCGCCGATGCCGTCGACAACAAGGCGCTGCAATGGCTCTACAAGCCGTCGATCCTCGCCGGACGCAAGGGGCTCGGCATCTTCTCCGTCGGCACGTCCTACGTGATGAAGACGCTCGCCAAGTTCACCGGGACCCAGCTCCTCGATGAGTTCGCGAGCTTCCTCAAGAACTTCTCCGTGCTGTTCGACGGGCTGAAGTCGCGCGGCGAGACGGTGCGCAAGGTGTTGTTGAGCGACGAGACGACCTTCATCGTCGTGACGGCGCCGGACCCGCTCACCATCGATGAAGCCGCGTACATGTACCGAAAGCTCGGCAGTGAGCGCGCGAATGTCGGCGCGTTTGTCGTGAACCGCGTGTTCGAGTTCGGGTTCGACTACGAGGAGCTCAAGCGGCCCGCCGTTTCACTCGCTGCGAGCCTGCGCGACTCGCACCCGCGGCTGGACGCCGAGCTCGACGACGATCGGATCCGCGATTTCGCCGCGAGGCTGCTCGCCAACGCGCGCGAGTTCGCCCTGCTGGAGAAGGTCGACAACGCCAGCATTACGCGCCTCGTCAGCGAGCTGCCGCCGGACACCCCCGTCTGCAAGGTGCCCTACTTTCACACCGATATTCACTCCATCGAAGGGCTCAATCGTGCCCGCGTGGAACTGTTCGGGGAGTGACGATCGGATCGGGTCAGGTGATCACTCGCCGAGGATCCTCCCGATGCATCGCTCCTTTGCGCAAAACAAACAAGCTGCATCATTTTAGGCACTTACGGCATTCTTCGGCTCAGCCGAACAGTGTACGGAGGCCGCGCCATTCGCGGGCCTGCGAGAAAATTTGGGCGGCAACCGCGGTTGCCGCACAGGCATAATGCCGCATGCCGTCTAGGCTTGGGGTTCCGTCAATAGAAGAGGCGAGATTCGACCAAGAAAGATGCGTCTTTCGCACAGGGGAACGCGGTTGATAACTTGAATTGTAGCCGCTAACACTACGCACCCGCGCAGCCCAAACTGCGCACCTTCTGTCCGCCGTATGACGTAATGATCGAGCTTTGGAAATACGCACTCGATGACCTGGCCCGGAAGGTCAGCGCGCACAATTTCGAGTCGTGGTTTCGTAATCTCGAGCTGCACCACGTCTGCGAAAACACCGCGTACCTCGAAGTCGCCGACGACTTCTTCAAAGCGTGGATCGAGGACAACTACGTCGATCTGATCGAGGATTCGCTCGCCGCGGTCTCCGGTAGCGCATGGGACGTCGTGATCGATGTTCAGGGCGCCTACGACCGCGGGGAGGTCCGCGAAGAGGCCGAACAACGGGTCGACGCGCCGGCTCGCGCCATCGCGCCGCTTCAAGCGTCCGATCCTTTGCGCCCTACTCAGACCGAGTACCGCGCGACCCAGGCCGACAGCCGGATCGCGCAGTCGGGGCTCAACGCACGATACACGTTCGACGAGTTCGTGGTGGGCGCCTCGAATCAGTTTGTGCACGCCGCCTGCGCCGCGGTGGCGAACAGCCCCTCGCGGACCTACAACCCGCTGTTCATCTTTGGCGGCGTCGGGCTCGGCAAGACCCACCTGTTGCAGGCGATCGGGATCGAAGCGCTCAAGCGCGACCCCTCGACCCGCGTGGTCTACCTGTCGTCCGAAGAATTCATGAACCAGCTCATCACGAGCCTGCGCAACAAGGACATGAACTCCTTCCGCGCCCGATTCCGCAATGACTGCGACCTGCTCCTGATCGACGACATCCAGTTCATCGGCGGCAAGGACTCCACCCAGGAGGAGTTCTTCCACACCTTCAACGCCCTGTACCACGCCGGCAAACAGATCGTGATGACGTCGGACCAGCCGCCGCGCGAGCTGCCCGGGATCGAAGAGCGCCTCGCGAGCCGGTTTGCGTGGGGATTGCTGGCCGATATCCAGCCGCCCGAGATGGAGACGCGCGTCGCGATCTTGACCAAGAAAGCCGAGGCCGACGACATCGCCCTGGAGCGAGAGGTCGCGATCCTCATCGCGAGCTGCGTGCGCTCCAACGTGCGTGAGCTCGAGGGCACCCTGATTCGTCTCGGCGCCCAGGCGAAGTTGCTCGGCCAGCCGATCACGATCGAGTTCGCGCGCGAGATGCTCAAGCGCATGAACCTCGAGCAAGGCCGCAAAGTGACGCCCGAGCGGATCATGAAGATCGTCGCGGGCCACTTCGACCTCAAGGTCGCCGAGCTCAAGAGCGCCAGTCGCGCTCACGTGATCAGCCGCCCCCGGCAGATCGCCATGTATCTGGCCCGCAAACACACCGACCGCTCGTTCCCCGAGATCGGCCGCGTGTTCGACAAGGATCACACCACCGTGATCGCGGCGTGCCGAAAGCTCGACAAGCTCGAAGGGTCCAACGACCCGCTCGCCGTCGCCGCCCACGAGATCGAGAGCATCCTGCTCCGCTGAGCCTCTGATGCACTTTGCTCGCCTCACCCAACCGATCGAAGCCTCGCTGCGTGCCGGGCACCCGTGGATTTTCTACGACGCGATCAAACATCCGAACAACGTTCGGGCGGGCGACGTCGTCGAGGTCGCTGACACAACGGGCCAGTTCCTCGGGCGCGGAATCATTGAACCCGATAGCCCGATCCGTGTTCGGCTGTGGACGCTGCGCCCCGATGTCGACGTCAATGATGCGTTGCTCGACGCGCGACTTCGCGCCGCCCTCAAGCGCCGCCGCTACCCCACGTCCTCAACCACCGGCTTTCGGCTGTCCAACGGCGAGGGCGATCGGATCCCAGGTCTCGTGGTGGATGTGTACGGAAACGTAGTGGTCATGCGGGTAGACGGCCTGGGCGCCGAGCGCTGGCTCCAACCCGCGCGTGAGACATTGGGCCGTTTGCTCGACATCGCGCACGTCGCCGAACGCCGTTCGGAGAAGTATCGCGGCGACCACGATGCAGCCCAGTGGGTCACCGATGCGCCCGACGGTGACGTCACGTTCTTGGAGAACGGCCTCACCTATCTGTGCCGACCGATCGATGGTCAGAAGACCGGCTTCTTCCTCGATCAGCGCGACAACCGAGCGCGACTGGCGACCGTCTCCGCGGGCCGTCGGGTGCTCAACCTGTTTGGCTACACCGGCGGGTTTTCCGTCGCTGCCGCGGGTGCCGGCGCCGCGCGCACGACCACGGTGGACCTCGCTGGCCCGGCCCTCGAAGACGCGAAGCGCAACTTCGAGCTGAACCAGATCCCGTGGCAAGCGCACGTTTTTGAGAAGGTCGACGTCTTCGACTTCCTCGAACAGTTCACGTCCGGCGCCGCACCATTCGATGTCATCGTCTGCGACCCGCCGAGCTTCGCGCACAAGCGCAGCGATGTCCCGCGCGCCACCGACGCCTACGTCCGCCTGTTTTCGCGGACCCTCGACGTCGCGCACGACGGCGCCGTCGTCGCGCTGGCGTCGTGCTCCAGTCAGATCGATCGTGCGCGCTTCGAGAGCATCATCACCCAGGCGGCCCAGCAGGCCGATGTGTCGTATGTGATGAACGGGATCTGGGGGGCCGCGACCGACCACGTCTGGCCCGCCGGCTTCCCCGAGGCGGACTACCTGCAGTTCGCGATGGGCACCGTGCACCGCGACTGACGCGTTACTGCTGCCGCATCATGCCCGAACCCAGGACCAGGTAGGCGAGCAGGGCGAGCAGAACGGAGAGTCCGGCGGCGGCGCCGTAGGTCAAGAAGCTGCCGACCATGAACGCTGCGGACACCAGCCGAACATAGTTCGCTTCGGTGACGACGAAGATCTGGCCCAGCGCGAACGCAACCGGGGACAGAACCAGTGGGGCCGCGATGAGCGGTACTGCGAGGCCGCTCGCGCCCGACACCGACATCATGTCCCGCACCGCGCCCGTGCCTCCGAACAACACCGACTCGAACTGGAAGCTCGCCGCGAGGCCGCGCGACGCAAGGTCGACCAGCGCCACGACGAGGAACAGAAAGCGTCGTCGGCTCGCTGAGATCGTTCGCAGGGTGATCATGGTCGACTCGGTCTTCGGTGCGCATGGACTCTAACAGGCTACACACCGCACGAATTCTAGTCGAGCGACGGGCCGATGTCGTTTGTTTGCAACGATTGGCTCGCGGCGTCGATAACGTCGCGCGCGCTTTGCAGCGCCGATCTGTTGTGCGACAACTCACTTTCTTCGCGGAGCGACCGTATGTTGAGCCATCTCGTCATCCGAAATTTTGCGATCATCGATCACCTCGAGGTTCCGTTCGAGACCGGCCTCACGGTCATGACCGGCGAGACCGGTGCGGGAAAGTCGATCGTCGTCGACGCGTTGAACCTGCTGTTGGGCGGGCGCGCCTCCAACGACGTCATCCGGACCGACGAGGACGCCGCGGTCGTGGAGGGGATCTTCGACCTCGCCGACGACACGCGGCTGAACACGCTGTTGGCCGATCGCGGGATCGAGACGCTCCCCGGCCAGGTGATGATTCGGCGCATCGTGAGTCGCTCGGGCCGTAACAAGGTCTTCATCAACGGCTGTCTCACGACCGTGGCGACCCTCGCCGAGATGACCTCGGGCCTCGTCGATATCAGCGGGCAGCACGAGCACTACAGCCTCGTCGCCTCGGAGCGCCACGTCGAGGTGCTCGACGCCTTCGCCGAACTCGCCCCCGACCGAGCGACGATGTTCGACGCCTACGCCGAGGTCCACCGCCTGCGCGGCGCGCTCTCGGCCCTGCAGCAGAACCTGCGCGACCGCGCGCAGCGCATCGAGTTCCTGCGTTTTCAGCTCGAAGAGATCGACCGCGTCAAGCCGGTCGCTGGCGAGGACGCGGGTCTACGCCAAGAGCTCAGCGTGTTGCGCAACGCGGAGAAGATCGCGGGCGCGGCCGGCGAAGCGATTGGCCGCCTTTACGACGACCACGAGTCGGCGTCGGTTCGACTCTCGACCGCCGTCGCGGAGCTCCAGCGCGCCGGCAGCTACGATCCTCGGCTCGCCGAGCTCGCGGAGCGCCTCGACGAGGCGCGGATTCTGGTCGCCGACGTCGTGCACGACCTGCAGAGCTACGACAACGAGCTCGACTCGGACCCGCGCCGCCTCGATGCGGTGCAAGAGCGCCTCGAGCAGCTGCGACGCCTCGAGCGCAAGCACGGCGGAGACGTCGAATCGGTCCTCGTCGCAAGCGACGGGATGCGTCGGGAACTCGACGACCTCGAGAACGCCGAACAGCGTTCGAGCGAGATCGAGGCTCTGCTCGACAAGGCCGAAGATGCCGCATTCGACATCGCTTCGAAGCTCTCGCGGAAGCGCCGCGCCGCCGCGAAGGTGTTCGCCGAGGCGATCGAGCGCGAGCTCGCCGACCTCAACATGGCCCGCACCCGGTTCGTGATCGACTTCGCGCTCGCCGACCTGCCCGCCGCAGTCGCGGAGGTCACGCTCACGTCGACGGGCTTCGACGCCGTCGAGTTCCTCATCGCACCGAATCTCGGCGAGGAACCCAAGCCGCTGTCGCGGATCGCGTCGGGTGGCGAGATGTCTCGCATCATGCTCGCCATCAAGACCGTGCATTCGGACCGCGATGCCGTCGCGACTTACATCTTCGATGAGGTGGATGCCGGGATCGGCGGCGAGACCGCGGACATGGTCGCGATGAAGCTGCGCGCGACGGCCGAAGGCCACCAGGTGCTCTGCATCACCCACCTGCCGCAGATCGCGTCGCGCGGAAATCATCACTACCGGGTCGAGAAGCACGCCAACGGCGGGCGCACTCAATCGACGATTCGACCGCTGAGCATCGAAGAGCGCGTCGACGAGATCGCCCGCATGCTGGGCGGCACGCGAATCACGGACAAGACGCGCGACGCTGCGCGCGAGATGCTGAGGAATTGACGTTGCTCGTGATCGCCACCCGGAACGCCGGCAAGCGTCGCGAGTTCGCGACCCTGCTCGGCGATCTTCTGCCGCCCGGCACCCCAGTCACCGACATCAACGCGTGGCCCACCGAGCTCGCCGAGGTCGTCGAGGACGCCGACACGTTCGAGGGCAACGCGATCAAGAAGGCCGTCGAGATCGCCCAGCAAACAGGATGCACCACGCTCGCCGACGACTCAGGCCTCGAGGTCGACGCCCTGGGCGGACGACCCGGCGTCTACAGCGCGCGCTACGCCGGCCTCGATGGTGACGACGCCGCCAACAACGCGCTCCTCGTCCGCGAACTCGCCGACGTTCCGCCCGCACAGCGCACCGCCCGCTATGTCGCCGTGCTCGCACTGTGTCTGGCGGATGATGAGCTCGGCCGTGCTCTCCACGTCGGTGAGCCGATCGGCGATGGGTCGCAAGAGGGCGTCCCGTTCCTCCGCGACGACCGCGTGGTCGTCTGGTTCCGCGCCACCTGTGAGGGTCGGATCATCGACGAGCCGCGCGGGGACGGCGGCTTTGGCTACGACCCGTACTTCTTCATCGACGATTGGGGACAGACGATGGCCGAGGTGTCGCTGACTCAAAAGAACGAGCGCAGCCACCGGGCTGCGGCGACGCGGAAACTCGCCGCGCTGCTCGAGGCGTAGGGCTCCGCAATGTTTCGTGCATTGCATCGGCGGAGCTCCAACGGTCGCTTCTGCCGAACCCGAATGTTCGCCTTGCTCAACAGTCAAAAAGATGGGGGATCCCACGTGAGACTCTTGCTGGTTTTTGTCGTCTTTCTTGCGACATCATGCATTAACAAGCGGCCTCCTCCCGCCCCGTGGAACTTGACGGAGCCCACGTTGCAACCCGACGAGGTCGAGGGTGCGCACGTTGCCGAGTGGGAAAGTGTGCACCCGAACCTCGTGTTTCATCCGATCTCCCAGAGCGTGAAGGGCCTGCCCGAGTGGCAACACGTCTACTGGAAAGAAAAGACGTATCCAGATCGACAGACCCCGTACGAGTTCATCGTCGAGTTCCAGCCGACGGCGAGAATGGCCGGGCTCCCGGTTGGCGTATGGAAGTCCCATACATGGGTGGGCCTCGGCGGGCCATTTCTCGCCGAAGACGGCACGCTTCACCTGTACGAATGTGGCCTCGAGACGTCCGTGTACCACCGTCCACCGTTTTTGTTCATTTGCGCTCCATATGCACCAAACGCGCTGCTCCTCTTGGCCGACGATCTGGTGTCCATTCCAGATCTGCCCCGGCTTCCGCCTCGACTGCATGAATGGTGGCGGACGAGCCTCGCGATGTCGATCGGCGACGAAGATGCTCGTCGCGCGGCCCAGGTTGGTTTCCCGTATTTCTTCATGTTCTGGGGTGAGCGCGACGTCTATCGCGCGGAAATGACCATCGACGTCTGGCCCCGCGGCGTGCCTGGCGCCCGAAGCGCGTTTTCAGAACGCAGACGCCACACCGAAGCCTGGGAGGGAAATCGTGAATGAGTCTACGACGCGGAACGCCTGGATCGCCGTCCTTGCCTGCTTGAGCGGCTGCGGAGATGGTCTGCCCCCATCATCGGTGGTCGATGAGAACCAGTTGGTTCGGGGACGAGCAGGGAGTCTCTGGATAGCCGCAGCGGTCGAGGCGGCCGGTTCCCACCGCCCAGCACCCTGCCGCGCGGGCAGCGTCCTCATCTGCAAACCGCATGAAACCTGGACGGAAGCGTGGTCAAGTACGATTTCTTGCAACGAAACCCACCACGTGCCGATTACGTGTGGTCGCGGAGGCAGCTGTCTCGATCGAACTTCCGCGACGAACGAAGCGCGGGGACCGGGACGCGCGGCCAAACGCCGCAGATCCAGTGGTCATGAGTAGGTGGGCGATCCGTGGTGCGAGTTGCCCGAGCACTCAAAAAGCGCCAACTGAGGCCAAGGGGCTCCAAAAGCTCGGGGCTTTTCACGGACAGGGCACCAGCGTCGCCGCACCGGCCGCCGTCCGACGCAGCGTTGCGCGCTACTCGAGCTCGTCGTCCAGGAACGCCGCGAGGTCCGCGAGTGTCTTCATGCGTTCGAGGTCGTCCTCTGGGATTTCCACGCCGAACTGCGTTTCGGCCTCGCCGACAATCTCGACGAGGTCGGCGGCGGAGAACAGGTCACTGCCGCGGAGCGGCGTCTTGCCCGAAATTTCTGATTCATCCACTCCCAGCTCGTCCGCGACGATCTGGATCAGCGTGGGAAGTATTTCTGCGTTCATGGCGCGGACATTAGCGCTCACGCGGCAGCGTGTCCATGGCCGATGCGGGGCAGGTCCGCGTGCGGGACCGCAGGGTTTCACGCGCGTTGGATTCGGGGTTCGGGGTCGACGTGGGCGGCGTGTGTGGCCGATGAGCGGCTATCGTCCCGCGCACCCGAGTGTCCGCATGGACGAGGATGGTGGGGCGCGGGCGAGCGACGCCTACTCTTCGCGGAGTACCATGACGTTCTTCTTGAATCGGATGCGCTTGTCGGCCTTCACGGCCTCGCTGTGCACACGCACTTTATGCGTTCCGGCGGGAACCTTGAACACGCAGCCCCGGACCAAGCCGTCGTAGGCGCGCCAGTAGATGTCGCCGTGATAGCCGTCGCCGGACGTGCGGGCGAAGTTGCTGTTGAAGGGATTGCACTTCAAGGTCTGCGGCTTGCCGCCGGCCGGCGTGACCTCGACGACGTAGTCCATCACGTGCGGCAGGTCGCTGCTCGACTCGTTGTGCGAGATGTCGCCGGTGTCGACCTCGAGGTCCGCCCAGACCTGGACCGATCCGGCAGTGGCGACGGTGAAGCTCGCTTCGGCGGGTTGCGGGCCGATGGGCAGCGTGGCGAGCGTCGCGCCAGACCCGGGTCCAAACACTGCGATCGCGCCGACGGCGGCCATCGCACCGATCACGAGCACGCCGACGACGACGGCGACGGCCGGATTTGGGGTCTCTTCTTCCGGGGGTTGCGTTTCCATGGGGGACAGTCTGGCATGCCGGCCATCCCCGCGCGAGTCGCGAACGATTCGCTGCGGCGGCGACGAATCGCGTCGGATCTGTCAGCATCCAAGCACGCACGACGCGGCCCATTTTGGAGCCGCCGCCAATCAGGAGGTTCGGATGCCGACACGTACCGGAGCAGCTCAATGGAAGGGAGATCTCAAGACGGGCGGTGGCACCGTCACCGTCGCGGGCCGGACGCTGCCGTACTCTGCGCCAGCGCGCTTCGAAGAAGGGAGCGGCACCAACCCCGAGGAGTTGATCGCCGCCGCGCACGCGGGTTGCTTCACGATGGCGCTGTCCCATGACCTCTCCACGGCGGGCTTCCAGGTCAACGATGCCAAGACGACCGCCGCGGTCCGCATCGCGAAAAAGGAGAGCGGTTGGGTGATCGACCGCATCGTGCTCACGGTTCGTGCTGACGTCGACGAGATCGACGAGGCGACGTTCGTCGAGTTCGCCGAGCGTGCCAAGGCCAACTGCCCGGTGTCGAAGGCGCTGGGTGCGGTCGAAACCATCACCGTCGACGCCGCGCTGATCTGAGTCGCCGGGCGAAAGTTGACACACGTCGGATCATCTACGACTAATGGTCGTAGATGATCGGAGGGCGTGTGAAGGGCATTCGCGTGCGGACAGAGAAAGATGGGATTCGGGCATGGCTGTTCGATCTCGAAGCCGACATCATGGAGATCGCCTGGGTCCAGGACGAGGTCGCCGTCGGTTCCGTCCACGATGAGCTCGAGGCGGACCGCGAGATCGCCTACACCACGGTCATGACGACAATGGGGCGGCTGCACGACAAGGGGCTGCTGCTTCGTGAACGCGATGGCAAGCGCTACCTCTACCGCGCCGCGATGACCCGTGATGCCTTCCTGCACAAGATGGCCGAGGAAGTCTTCAGCAGCCTCGCCGATGCCGGTCTCGGAAGCGTCGCATCGCTGCTGGCGAAGCGCGTCGAGACCGCGGACGACGCCGAGCTCGACCGACTCGAAGAGTTGATTCGTCGCCGACGCCGGGAGATCGACGAATGAGCTCGCTCTTGCTGGGTGTCCTGTGGGTCGTCGTCGTAGTCGGCGTGTTGATTCCGGTTTCGTCGGCCGCCGCGATGCTGCTGTTGAGCTTGCGCCGCCGCCTCTTTGGGCACGCGGCCGGGGCGGACTCGGCGTTCTTGCTGATCGTGTTGCCGACGCTCGCACCGATCATCTGGTTCGTCTCAGAAACGGTGCACGCCTCGGAACACTACCTCGTCGGCCAGACTCAGGCGCTCTGCTACGACCTGCTCATCGCGTCTGCGCTGCTGATGGCGCTCGTCGCGGCGTCCGTCGCCACTCAGATGTTGGCTGAGCATCGACGCAGCGGCGAGCTCGACAGTGATGCCACGAGCCGCTTGCACGCGTTGTGCGAGGCCCATCCGGGATTGGCGAAATGGGCAGGCCGGATCGTCGCGATGCGCAACGTGGAGCACGACAGCGCGACGCGCGGGGTGTTCTCGCCGCGCGTCGAGCTGTGCGCGACGTTCGCCGAGCGACTCCACGATGCCGCCCTGACGGCGGTGCTGCTTCACGAGGTCGAGCACCTGCGCAAGTTCGACCCGCTACGAAATCTGCTGGGGCATCTGAGCCTGCGGATCAATCCGCTGGGCCGTTGGCTGCTGCCCGAGTGGCAGCGCTGGCGCGCCGAGCGCGAGTTGCGATGCGATGCGGCCGCGCTCAAAGCCAACGCTGATCCGCTGTCGTTGGCCGAGGCGATTCTGGTCGCAGCTCGCCCTCGGCGTACTCCGGTGATTGCGGCGCTGCTCGGCGGCGCGCAGCCTGGTTTCATCAATCTGCGCATTCAGCGCCTGTTGGAACCGGTCACGGAGCCGGTTGAGTCGATCGTCGTCTCGATCCTGCCGCTGGCACTGCTCGTGAGCGAGCTCGTGTTGCCGCACCTGCTGTCGTCGGCCCCGATCCAGCAGATCCACAACATCGCCCTTCATCCGCTCCTCGCCGCGTTCGCCGGATAGTCTGTGCCATGAATGCTCTTCGGGTTTTTCCGCGCCGCACGCCGTACCGCACTACTATTGCCAGTAGTATGCTGTTGCTGTTGTTGGCCTGGCCATGGGCAGTCAGCGCGCAGCCCGCTCCTGGCGGAACGCTGACCTTGACTCAGGCGCTGGCGGAAGCGTTTGAGCGCCACCCGCAGCTCGCGAAGCTGCAGGCAGCGGTCGCCGTACAAGACGCGTTTCTACGTGCCGCGGGCGTCTACCCATTCAATCCGGAACTGTCGCTCAGCGCCAACGCGCGGCTCGGCGATGCGACGACGGCGGACTTCGAGGTCGGGATCGCGCAAGAGTTCGAGATCGCCGGGCAGCGGCGTCGCCGACAGGGTGTGGCCCACGCCGACGCCGACGTGGCGCACTACGTGTTGCAGCGAACGTTGCAGTCGATCGGTGCGCAGGTCCGCTGGGCGTTCGTGGACGCGGTCGCGCAGCGTGAGCTGGTCGAGATCGCCCGCGCCGAGTTGGAGCTCTCCGCACAGCTGGTCGAGCTCACGAAACGTCGAATGGACGCCGGCGCTGGCACGCTCCTCGAGGTCGCCGTCGCGCGGGCCGAGCTCAGCAAGACCGAAGAGCAGTTCAACGCGACCAGCGGCGAGTACGCGATCGCGCGAGCCGAGCTCGGCTACGTCATCGGGTTGGGCCCGGCGGCGCTGCCGGAACCGGTCGGGGCCGTCGCACAGGAGGAGCCGCCGTTGACGATGTCGCTTGACGAGCTCATGGCCGCGGCTCGGGCGAATCGAGAGGATCTCGTCGCGTTGAGGAAGACCGAGATCGCCGCGCGACGTCGCATCGAGCTGGCACGCGCCGAGGCGTGGCCGAACCTCACGATCGGCGCGTTCGTAGGCCAGGAAGCCGGCAGCGAGGTGCTCGTCGGCGGCAGACTCACCGTCCCGATCCCACTCTTCGAGCGAAACCAGGGCGGCATCGCGATCGCACAGGCCGCGGAGCTCGACGCGCAGGCCGATACGGTGATGGCGGAGCAAGCGGTCCTGCGAGATGTCGCGACCGCGTATCAGCAGTACGTCGCGGCGGAACGCTCCCTCGAGAACCTGCGCAACAATCTCGTGGGGACGGAGGAAGCGCTCGGACTTCTGCGCCGATCGTTCGAGGCCGGAAAAATCACGTGGGTAGAAATCCTCGTCATGCGCCGAGCGCTGTTCGATGCCCGGCGGGCGCTCGTGAAAGTCACGGCGGGCGGCCACCGCACGCGGATCAAACTCGATGTCGCAACCGGCACCTTGCACCCACCCGCACCCCCGACGGCTGAGCGTCCATGAAACCCATCCTCGCCAAACTGCTGGTCCTCGTCGTGTTGGGCGCGGGCATTCTCGGCTGCGAAAAGAAGCCCGGCGGTGACGGTCACGCCGCCCACGAGGGCCACGACGAGCACGAGGGCCACGGCGAGCACAAGGGCCACGACGAGCACGACGAGCACGGCGAAGGCAGTGTGGTGACGCTGACCCCGGAGGCATTGGCCCGGATCGGCGTCGAGGTGACGGCAGTCACGAGCCGCACGATCCCGACGCTCATCCGCACGACGGCGCGCGTGGACTACGACGAGACGCGCATCGCCCATGTCGGTCCCCGCATTCCAGGCCGCGTCCACGAGGTCTCGAAGAAGCTCGGCGACATGGTCGCCGCCGACGAGGAGCTCGCCACGCTCGACTCGGTGGTGCTCGGCGAGAGCATCGCGCAACACCGCGCGGCGTCCGTGGAGCAGGAGCTTGCGCACAAGACGCTGGAGCGCGAGCGCGCGCTGCTCAAAGAGAAGCTGACGTCCGAACAGCAGCTGATCGAAGCCGAGGCGACCTACGAGAAGGCCGTCGCCGCAAAACGGGCCGCCTCCGAGCAGCTCCGCCTGTACGGCGGCCGCGGCGTGAAGGGCTCCTACTTCAAGCTGCGCTCTCCGATCGCGGGCAAGATCGTCGAACAACACCTCGCGTTGGGCGAGCTCGTGACGCCGGGGGACAAGGTCTACACGGTCGCCGACCTGTCGGCGCTGTGGATCTGGGTCGACATCTTCGAACGCGATCTGAGCCGCGTGCACGTCGACGACGACGCGACGGTGGTCACCGATGCCTACGGTGATCGCGTGTTCGTCGGCAAGCTCGCCTACATCATGGACGAGGTCGACCCGCACTCGCGCACGGTCCGCGCGAGGATCGACATCGCAAACACCGACGGGATGCTCAAGCCGGGGATGTTTGCGAACGTCACACTGTCCGATCCACACGGCGCCGAAGCGGGCCAGCTCGAGCAGGCCGTCATCGCAGTGCCGCCCAGCGCCGTGCAACGCGACGGCGATGAATGGATCGCGTTCGTGAAGAAGGGCGAAGGTCGATTCGAACGTCGCGAGCTGAAGATCGGCGCTCGAACCACCGAGTTCATGCAGATCATCGCCGGCCTCGCCGAGGGCGAGGAGGTCGTCACGAACGGCGTGTTCCTCCTCAAGTCCGAGGCGGCCAAGGGGTCGATGGGCGGCGGGCACAGCCACTGAGGGCCACACGATGATCAATCGCACGATCGACTTTTCGCTGAACCATCGCCTCCTCGTCATCATTGGCTGGGTTCTCGTGATCGTGATCGGCGTTCAGGCGCTCGGCGAGCTGCCGATCGACGCGGTGCCCGACGTGACGAACGTCCAGGTCCAGGTGCTGACGAACAGCCCCGGACTCGCCCCCGAGGAGATGGAGAAGTTCATCACGTTCCCGGTCGAGACCGCGATGAGCGGGCTTCCCGCGGTGGAGGAGATCCGCTCCGTGTCGAAGTTCGGGCTCTCCGTCGTGACGGTGGTGTTCGACGAAGGCACGGACATCTACTGGGCGCGCCAGCTCATCGGCGAGCGTCTGTCCGAGGCGCGCGACAGCATCCCGGAGGGATACGGCGAACCCGAGATGGGGCCCGTGTCTTCAGGCCTCGGCGAGATCTACCAGTTCGAGGTCCGCGGCGAGCCGATGTGTGACCCAGTGGGTCCCGACACCGACGACTGCTACACGCCGATGGAGCTGCGGACGATCCTCGACTGGAACGTCAACTACCAGCTGCGCTCGGTTCCCGGGATCGTCGAGGTGAACTCGTTCGGCGGCGAACTCAAGACCTACCAGATCTCGATCGACCCCTCGCGGCTCGTGGCGTACGGCATCACGACGGGCGACGTGATCGAGGCGCTCCGCGCCAACAATCGCAACGTCGGCGGTGGCTACATCGAGCACCAGGGCGAGCAGTATCTGGTCCGCGGGGAGGGGCTCGTCGAGTCGATCGCCGACATCGAACGCATCGTGCTCACCAGCGAACGCGGCACGCCCGTTTACGTGCGAGACATCGGCCGCGTCGAGTTCGCGCCGCTCATCCGCCAGGGCGCCGTAACCCGCGATGGCCGCGGCGAAGCGGTCGTTGGCATCGTCATGATGCTGATGGGTGCGAACTCGCGAACCGTCGTCGAAGCCGTGAAGGTACGCATCGGGCAGATCAAGAAGTCGCTGCCGGCCGGTGTGACGATCGACCCGTTCTATGACCGCACGGAGCTGGTAGAGCGCACCATCGGCACCGTCTCCACGAACCTCATCGAGGGCGGCGCGCTGGTTATCCTGGTGCTGCTGCTGTTGCTCGGCAACTTGCGCGGCGGCCTGATCGTTGCGGCGGCGATCCCGCTGTCGATGCTCGTGGCGTTCACGGCGATGAACGTGGCGGGCTTGTCCGGCAACCTGATGAGCCTTGGTGCCATCGACTTCGGCCTCATCGTCGACGGCTCGGTCGTGATGATCGAGAACATCATCCGCGTGTTGCATCATCGACAGGGCGACACGACCACCCCGCACCTCGAGAAGGTGCGGTCGGCCGCACACGAAGTCGCCCGGCCGGTCGTGTTCGCGGTCGGGATCATCATGATCGTGTACATCCCGATCCTTGGGCTGCGTGGCGTCGAAGGCAAGATGTTTGGGCCGATGGCGCTGACGGTAATCTTCGCCCTCGCCGGGTCGCTAGTGGCGGCGCTGACTCTGATGCCGGTCCTTGCGTCGCTGTTTCTGAAGAAGGTCTCGGAGAAGGAGCCGCCACTGTTTCGGCTGGCCAAGGCGGCGTACCTGCCGATGCTGGCCCGCGCGATGCGGCACAAGGTCGCGACGCTCGTCACCGCGATCGCGATTTTCGTGGCGAGCCTCGGCGTGATTCCGATGCTCGGGGCGGAGTTCATCCCGAAGCTCGACGAGGGGTCGATCGCGATGCAGATCTGGCGGTTGCCGAGCATCTCGCTGGCGCAATCCAACGCGATCAGTGGCATGGCCGAACGCACGCTGATGAAGGACTTTCCGCGAGAGGTCAAGACGGTCGTGTCACGCACGGGGCGCGCCGAGATCGCGACGGATCCGATGGGTGTCGAGATCAGCGACACGTACATCATCCTGCATCCGCCCGAGCAATGGCGCTTCGACTCCAAGGAGGAGCTCGTCGCCGCGATCGACGCCGCGATGACGACCAAGGTGCCCGGCGCGATCTTCAGCTACTCGCAACCGATCGAGCTGCGCGTCGAGGAGCTGATCTCGGGCGTGCGCTCCTCGGTCGCTGTGCACATCTACGGCGACGACCTCGCAGAACTGAAGGCGAAGGCCGACGAAGTCGTGGCGGTCATGCAAAAAGTGCCCGGCGCCGCCGAGGTCAAGGCCGAGCAGACGACGGGGCTGCCGATGCTGCGCGTACAGATCGATCGCAAGGCGATCGCGCGCTACGGCATCAGCGCCGACGATGTGCTCGAAGTCGTCGAGACGGTGGGCGGCAAGGATGTCGGCGTCGTACTGGAGGGGCAGAAGCGCTTCGCCGTGCAGGTGCGCTACGACAAAGCCTGGGCGGACCTCGAACGGATTCGCGATCTGCGCGTTGCGGTCCCGATCGCCGACGGGAAGACGCGCAGCATCCCGCTGTCGCAGGTCGCGAAGATCTTCATCGAGGACGGCCCGGCCCAGATCAGCCGCGACCGCATCAGTCGCCGGATCAATGTGGAGGCCAACGTGCGCGATCGCGATCTCGGCTCGTTCGTGCGCGACGCGCAGGCCGCGGTCGAGGCCGAGGTCGATGTGCCGGATGGCTGGAGCATCGAGTGGGGCGGCCAGTTCGAAAACCTCCAGGCCGCCACGGAGCGCCTTACGCTGCTCGTGCCGCTCGCGCTGCTGCTGATCTTTGTGCTGCTCTACTCGAGCTTCGGCTCGGCCCGCATCGCGTTCATGATCTACCTGAACGTGCCGCTCGCCGTGACCGGCGGGCTGCTCGCGTTGTTCGTGCGCGGCTACCCGTTCTCGATCTCGGCCGGCGTCGGCTTCATCGCGCTGCTTGGCGTGGCGGTGCTCAACGGCGTGGTGTTGATCTCACACGTGTTGCACCTGCAGGAACGCGGCGCCAGCGCCGAGGACGCCGCCACCGAGGGCGCGAAGACCCGCCTGCGACCGGTGCTGATGACGGCGTTCGTCGCGGCGCTCGGCTTCATCCCGATGGCTCTCGCGACGTCCGCGGGCGGCGAGGTCCAGCGGCCGCTCGCCACGGTGGTGATCGGCGGTCTGATCACGTCGACGTTGCTGACGCTTCTGGTGCTTCCTGCGGTCTACGCGCGTCTGGGTAAGCCGCCCGAAACACCGACGATCACGGTAGACTGAGCGCGCGAAGCGTGGCGGCCGCCGCGGTGGCGGCGTCGTCGCGCAGCGACGTGGGCTGCTCCAGATGCAGAAAGCGCCCGGACGTCGTGGCCGCAGGTGTCGAGCAAGCGTCGGGACTGCCGTTCAGCGAGCGCCCTTGCACGTTGGTGGTCCCGCACAACCATGGGCCGGGGATCGCCGCGTCGTAGACATCGCAGGATCGAATCCCGACCGCGGCGAACGAAGCAGCCAGTTCCTGAACGACCGATGCCACCCGGTTGTCCGACGCGCCGTTGCCGCGCGTACCGTCCGAGATGTACGCGACGTCTTGCGCGGTACCGTGGAGGCTCACTACCGCGGCCGTCGGCCACGCATCGGCCAGGGCGAGGTGTGCGCCGTGGAACGGCGCCGTCGTCGAGTGGGCGGGGTCCGTGACCGGGTATGGGGCCGGGGAGCCCGCGCACACCGACGTCGTGCCGTCACACGCCGAGACCGTGGCCGAAGCACACCGGTGGGTGCCGTTGATGAGCATCGCGCGCGGGCGCGCGGTGGCCCACCACTGGCTTGCGGTCTTCAGCGTGCCATCGAAGAACGGATGCGGGTGTTCGACGACGAGGTCCGTCGCATCGCCGCGGCGTGCAAGGATGATGGGTAGTCCGTCGGCGAGGCGGACCGGCACCCATCGCACCTCATCGTCGCCGCCATCGCACAGCTCGTAGCCCGCGTCCGCTGCGACCGGCTGCGCCTCAGCCCACGCTCCCACGGCGCCGAGCTCGATCGACGTGGTCAATTGCGCTGCGGCCATCGCGCCCACGGCGGGTTCGAATCCTGCATCTCGGCCTGGCGCCGCCGTTTCGAAGCGGCCGACCAACTCGTCGAACGATTCGTTGCATAGGGGGAGCGCGGCAAGCGCGGCGTCCGGCTCGCGTCGCGTGTCGACGGCATCGGCGCCGTCGGTTCCGAGGTCCGGGGGACCGAGGTCGGTCCGGGTGGCGTCAACCCGACCGCCGACGTCGGAGCCTCCGACGTCGGCGCCCAGGTCGCGCACCCGGCTGTCCTCGTCGATGACGATCGTCGGCGCCTTCTCGCCGGAGCACCCCGCGAGGGCGCAGACGATCACGATCACACAACGCGGATGGGTCACCGATCAACTCTCTGGCGGAGGGCGGGAGCGAAGCACGATCAAGCATACGTGTTCGTCCCGTGGAGTCCGCCAAGAAAGCGCGCGCCGGGTTACTCGCGCCGGTTACTTCAGTTCGATCTGGCGAGCGGTGCGCTCCTGCGATGCGACTTTCGGCAGTCGTACGTTCAAGACGCCCTTATCGAAGTGCGCCTCGACGTGGTCGATGTCGACGTCGCTCGGCAGCGGGATGCGCCGCTGAAACTGTCCGAAGAAGCGCTCCGTGCGGTAGCACCCCTCCTCTTCTTCGCGCTTCTCCTGGCGCTTCTCGCCCGAGATCGTGAGCACACCCGCGTCGATGCTGAGCTTGACGTCCTTCTTGTCCAGCCCGGGCAGCTCCGTCGTGACGACGAGGTGCTTCTTCTCGTTCACGACGTCGATGGCCGGCGCAAACGTCCGCGGCGTAAAGTCGCCGAACCATGTGGGGCTCTCTCCGAAGGACCGAAGCGCGGGGCTCAGCCAATCATCGTTGAACAGCGCCTTGACCATCTGGTTCATGTCGTTGCGCATCTGCGAGAACGGATCTGCATAGATCTCTCTGCGCGCGGGCACATTTTCCTGGCGAACGTCCTCTCGAGATTTCTGAGAGCGACGATCGAAACGAAACGGATTCCAACGGCTGAGATCGGTCATGATTGCCTCCTGGTTTGTTCACGGAGCGAGGCCCCGTGGGCGTCGTCGCCGGGTATGCTCGGCACATCGAACGTCGCGTCAACTGGCGTTCGTTCCGATCGGGTCGGCGGTCGTCGCAGCCAGACAAACGGGTGTCAGACGCCGATGTAAGTGCCTGATCTTTGGTATGGTTTCCCCCGTGTCGGCGCTGAGACAATGGGCCCGGTTGGCCGCAGGGTTGCCTTGGGGCTTGCGCTGCGGTTGCGGAGCCCGGCATAGTGGATCGACTCCTCTCGAGACCATCGATGCATCCCACGCGACCCCTGATCGTTGCGATGCTGTTCTTGCTGCCGCTGCCGCTGCCCGCGCAGGTGCTGGGCGCCGACCAAGACGCGTGGGCCAAGGCGCTCAACGCGCAGCTCGGACATGAGGTCCAACGCTGCTCACTGGTCGCGAACGCCAGCCATCGGGAGGGACCGGTGAAAGTGCAGCTCGACATCGATGAGCGCGGCAAGCTGCGCAAGCTGTCGGTGGTCGACGACCTGAGCAAGGTCGACATCGGCAAGTGCGTCGCCGCGTTTCGCGTCGGCGAGCCCCTGCCATCGGCCAAGTTTACCGGCGGCAAGACGATGCGACTCGAGTTCGACTTTCACCCTTGGTCGGGTCGGACGAAGCGCTCGTGGCGCCAGGTGCGTGCGCAGCTCAAGGAGAGCAAGGTCGAGGCGGCGCTCTCGAAGTGCGTGCGCGATGCCGGAAAGGAGCGCCCCAAGGAGCTCACGTTCGCCATGGATATCTCGCTCGCCGGCGCGGTGCGGCTCACGGTGGATGAGTCGCCGGTCGGCGCCTGCTTCAAGGCCGCTGTCGAACCGCTGACCTTCTCGTCGTCGGAGAACCACTTCCGCGTCGAGTACCTCTGGACGTCGAGCTCCAAGCCACGCAAGGCGACCGGGTTCGTAGTCGAACCGCAGGAATGCGAGGTCGAACAGTATCCCTGCAGCTGGGCCGAGACGCTGCCCGAGCGGGTGAACCTCGGCAACGACTACGTCCGCCAACTCGGCGCGCGGATCAACTGTGCGGATCCCAAACCCGCGGTGGCCTGGCTCCAGAAGCAGCCGCACGTGCGATGGGTGAAGGCGGACGGCTGCCACGTGAGCCTGCTCGTCGATGGCGCCCGACCAATGGCGTACCTGGGGCAGTAACGCCAAGGCCCTACCGGGTCAGTTGCTCGGCAGCGATCCCGACCGCGGCACTGATGAACAGAAAGACGAAGAACCCGACAAACGCCTTCAGGAAACGCGTCTGATGGACCCGTCCTTGGGGCGTGAAGCTTTGCGGATCGAACGCTTTGACGCCCGCGAAGATCATCGCGCCGATCGTGACTCCCTCGGCGAGATGCCCGAGGGCACGAATCCAGCTGACGGCCGCCACGAACCAGCAGAGGACGGCGAGACTGAGCGGAATGGCAGCGATGTACATCATCGAATCAGGACCTCCACGCCTCATTATCCTCTGAGCCAGAGGTGCGGCGCAACAACTCGCGGATCGCGAACACGTGCATCCAAGCCATGAACGGGACCCCCATCACCGGAATCGCGACCGCAGGGCCGAAGTGATCGATGCCACCGACCCACGCGCTGTGCGCGAGGTTCTTGAGGAGGTCCGCGAGTCCCACGATGGTGCAGAGCCAGGCGAGGAGGTTCGCGCGTCGGGAGCCACCCATCACGGCAACCACGGCGATCACGGCCAGCACTGCGGTCAGCGCGTCGCCGATGAAAATCCCCCACGCCAGCTCTGCTGGCATCGTCGCCAGCGTCGTGCCGGGCAGGAGGAGCAGCACGCTGACGTGCCGAAACATCTGCGGAGCGAGCAGCATCGCGAGGCGACGGTCCGGGTCGGACTTCTGAAGTGCCGGCAGGATCAACCGGGAGATGAACACGTACCAGGCGACCGCGCTCCAACCCACGCCAAAGCCGATCAGGGGATTCACGGGTGAACTCCTGTGGCCAACACGCCGTACATGCGCGCAATACTACATGATCCATCGCACGAGTCCTACCTCGCTGGCGCGGCGCTCACCCCTCGCGGACCCGGGTCGCGTGCGCGGTTTCGACCAATGCGCGCAGCGCGGGGGCCTCGACATCCTGCAGCGAGCGAATCTTCACATGCCGCATCTTTGCCCCCGTGCCTTCGAGCAGATCGGCCGGATCATCGAGCAACGCACCGTGAAAAAACCCCACGTTGACCCATTTGGCGTGCGGCAAGATGTAGCAGTATCCGTCGATCATCTTCCGCGGCCCCACACCGTACGTCGCCGCGCGGTCTCCGAGGCGGACCACTTCAACCGCGGCGGGGTCGACGTCGACGATCAGGGCGCGCAGTGCTCGGACGATCGGTTTCATCGAGTCGTGCGTGGCAGCCAGCAACTCGTCGAATGTTCCAAATGCGGTGTCGTTCATCGGTCCTCCGTCGACGTACGCTAGTCCGAAGTAGAGCGAACAACAATCTGGGGCAGCACGAGATTCTCCTTGCAGCCTCGATGGTCGAACACGCGCGCCCGCGGTAGTCTGCGAGACTCGAACTTGGAGAATGAAATGAAACGAATAGGCATCTGTGTGTTGTTGCTGGTTCTCGGCGCCTGTGACGAGGCGCCGAAGTCGGACACCTCGAAGCCCGTCACCGAGGTCCCGACCGGCAAGGAGGTCTCCAAGGAGGTCGCCGGCGGGGTCCGCGACGTGCTCGCCAAGAAGGGGCCGAAGTGGAAGGTCGAGTACTCCGGTGACCTGAGTGGGAACCTCGAAGGTAGTATCCTCACCGCGATGTCCGTCTCCACGACGACCAGCGTGGTGGGCAAGGGGATGGCCAAGGACATGAAGGGCGCCGCCGCGGGAGCGTTCCAGGCGACATTCATGACCGGCAACGACGACAACAATCGCATGGTGAACACCAACCTGACGTTGGGCGACGGCACCAAGTGCCAGGAGGAGCCGAAGTCGGGTCTGTCCAAAGGCAAGCTCATCGACAAGGAGAGCAAGACCTTCAAGGCGGAAGTGTCTGGTACGCTGGTGTGCGGGCCCGACAAGGCGAAGAAGATCACCTATAAAGCGACGCTGGCGAAGTAGTCGAGGGTGGTCCTCGGTGTGCGAAGATCTCGGAGGGTCTGATGAACGACGCCGACCCGATCGCGAAGGGCGCCGAGCAGAGCTGGCGGCGAGTGGGGCTGCTCGTCGTCGTGGCGCTGTTTGCCGCGTGGTGGCTCTCCGATGGGCCGCTCGAATCGAGGCCGCGTGGGATCGAGCAACGTGTGGCGGCGGTGGCGATTCGCGACCACGTCATCCCGTTTCAGAAGTTTGGGACGAAGCTGTTCACGGTGCCGACACTGGGCGGTCGATACGACCACTTCGCCTACATCACCCAGGATTTTCACGGCGACAAACGCCGGGAGTTCGTCGAGGCGATCGAGCACGCCGCGTCGGTCGCCGACGCGGTGGACCTCTGGATTCTCGCCCACGGAAACGACTTCGTGTTCTGGCTCCACGACCTTTCGCCGGCGGCACGGGGCAAGTTGCGCCTCGCCTACAATACCGGTTGCGCGAACGCCTACCAGGCCCAGAGCTGGCACCGTCAAGGCGTCCGGACCTATGTGGGCCATCCCGGCGAGACGAGCGTCTCGCCGGTCTTCTACGTGTTCTTCGCGCGCCGCTTCGTGCGCGGTTGGAACGCGCGAGACGCGATGGTCGACGCGAACGCACAGACGACGCGCCGGCTGGAACTCTTCGGTTGGGCCACGCTGGGCATGTTCGACGGCACCGCGCTGGCGGCGGCGAGCGCGGGCGTGGTCACGGGCGACGACACGGTCGCCGTCCGATGAGGCGCGCCGCGGCTTGGCTGGGTGCGTCGTACGTCGTGCACACCGTAGGGCTCCTCGTGTTCTGGTGGACCTGGAACGCATCATTCGGGCTCGAGGGCCGCTCGATTTCCCCCGCGCTCGATGTTCCGCTCGCCTACGCGGAGCTGCTGGTCACCGGCGTGATCGCGGCGGCGCTCGCCGTGCAGTCCGCCAGAACGAAGGGGTCGTGGCTCGTCATTCCGCAGACGCTGAGCCTGTTCCTGAGCGCGACCTGGATCTGGGCCGTCGTGGTGATCCACGGCATCGCTTGAGCCCCGCGTTTCCGTGCCTGTTGCCGATTCCGGGGTATAGTTCGCGGCATGCGACCTCCTCCAGCCCACCATCTGAGCGACCGCGCAGTGAAGTGTTCGCGTGTCGCGGGCCTCGTCCACACGGCGCTCTTCATGGGTGTCATGGCGATGTGGGGCATCCCGGTGGGTTGGTTCCAGCCGGTCCCGACGGCGATCGCAGGCGCGGTGATCTTGGTGCTCCTGCTGCTGTTCTTCGTCGTCGTTCGCCCCCCGATCTACGCCCGCATCTGGCGGTATGAGCTCTTCGACGACGAGCTCTACCTTCAGTCCGGGCTGATCACCTACCGGCGGCAATCGATTCCGCTGATGCGGGTACAGAACGTCGAGACCCATCAGGGGCCCGCGGGACGTCTGTACAAGGTGTCCGCGGTTCGCGTCTCCACGGCTGGCGGGATGGCCGAAATCCCGCTCCTCGACGAGCAGGTGGCGGTCGAGCTGCGCGAACGGATCGACGCCCATGTCCAGGCGTTGCGCTCCAGATCCGCGGGGGATTCGAATGCTGCGTGAGCCGTTGCGAGACCTCACCGACCAGCCTTCGGCGCGAGCGCTGGAGTACCTGCGCGCGGCCGCCGCGCTCAGGACCGTGGTGAGGTGGGCGCTCGCGCTCGTGTTGGGGGTCGCGATCGCACTGATCGCGGGCGGCGCCTCAAACTGGGCACTCGAGATCATCGTCGGGGCGCTCGGCCTGCTTCTGCTCTCGATGATCTGGTTCGCCGGGGTTCTTCCCACCCTCGTCGTCCGATTCTACCGTCACGAGATCCACGACGACGCGGTGCTGATCCAGCGAGGGTTCTTTACGCGCCGACACGCCGTCGTTCCGTTCGCTCGGGTCCAGTCCGTCTCCATGAACCGCGGTTTCGTGGAGCGGCGATTCGGCCTCGGCACCGTCGTGCTGCAGACGGCGGCTGGCAACGAGTCGATTCCGATGCTCGACGACGGGGTGGCGGACGAGCTCCGGGTCCGGCTGACCGAGCGGGCCCGCTGGAGCATCGATGACATCTGAGGTCGAAAGGAAGCGACTGCCCGTTCGCGGGATCTTCATCAAGGCGATCGAGTCCACGCGTTTCCTCGCTTACCCGATCGTGTTCGGCGTACTGGCCGGTGGAGGCCTCGAGACATTCAGCCGCGTCGGGGTGTTCCTGCCGTGGTTGGTCGGCAGCGCGGTGCTCAGCGTGATCGCGGGATGGTTGTCTTGGTTGCGCCTGCATTACTGGTTCGAGGACGGCCAGTTCCGCCTCGAACAGGGCCTGCTGTCCAGGAAACGCACGTTCATCCCGCTGGAGAAGGTCCAAGCCGTCGACATCACGGTCGGCATCGTCCAGCGCGTGCTCGGTTTGGTGCAGCTCGAGATCAAGACGGGGGCGGCCGGCAGCCAGGCCAAACTTTCCGCGCTGACGCGCGAAGAAGCCGAGCGCATTCAGGCGCGCTTGCGGCAGGGGCGAGGCGTCGAGCAACCCGCGGCGGCGGCGGCGGCGGCGAGTAGCTATCGATTGACGGCGCGTCAGCTGATGCTCGCCGGCGCGACGTCCGGCCGCTTGGGCGTTGTCCTTGGCGGAGTCGCGTGGGTCTTCTCACTGACGGACGACCTCGTGTTCGAATACATGGCCACGTCGCTCTCCGTTGACTTCGACCCCTCGCGGGTGCTGGAGACTGACCCGCTGATCGTCGCGGGCTTGGTCGTCGTCGGACTGATCGTCTCCTGGCTGGGCGCGGTTCTGTGGGAGCTGCTGACGTACGGCGGGTTCGAGGCCGCGCGTCACGGTGACGACATCGTCATTCGGCGCGGCGTCTTCGAGCAACGTCAGGTTACGCTGCCGATTCGTCGCGTCCAGGCGGTGCGGTACTACGAGACACTGCTGCGTCAGCCGATCGGCCACGGCACGCTGTACATCGAGGCGGTGGGCCATCAAGAGGAGAAGGGACAGGCCACGGTGCTGCATCCTTTCCTGAGTCGGTCGGACTGTCAGAAGCTCATCGCCGACCTGCTGCCGAGGTTCGACGTCGAGTACGAGTATGTGCGGCCACCGCGGCGGGCTCTTCCGCGCTTTCTGATCAAGCCATCGCTGCTGGTCGCCCTGCCCGTTGCGATCAGCGCGTGGTTCTGGACCCCCGCTGTGGTGGGGTTTGTGACGCTCCCGCTCGTCTGGTTCATCGGCTACGTGTCATGGCGGGATGTCGGGTTGAGCCTCGGCGAGGAGATCGCGGTGGTCCGCGGTCGCAGCTACCTGCGCCGCACGACTGCGATCTTGCTCCGCGAGACGACCCAAATCGCCGCGTCGAACGCGTCGCTCCTGCAGCGACGCCGAAGCCTTGCGACCGTGGCGCTGACCGTGGCGACGGGCCCAGTCGGTCGGACGTTCAAGGCCCGTGACCTCGACCAGCACGACGCGTGGAACTCGTTGTCCTGGTTGGTGACCGAACAGCCCGGATCGGACGTTTCGTAGCGACCGATATCGCTGTTATTCGAAGATGATGTGCTCGGTCGGCTCTTCGCGCGGCGTCATGTTCGCGGCGTGGCGGAGCGCCGAGATCGCGTCGTAGACGACCCGTCGGGTGCGGTTGATGTTCCCGAGCGGGCGGTGCTCCGGGAGCGTGTGCCACGGGTTCATCGACAGGTTCTCGCAGAAGTCGGCCTGTGCCGCCGACAGGAACGTCTGCTGCGGGATGTCGATCGTCGCGACCTTCACGAACGGCGAGTCGCCGTCTTCCCATTGGATCGTCGAGTCCTCGATCGGCATGCCCGCGGCGTCGATCTGGCGCTGCAGCATGAAGTCGAAGCACTCCGGACCCGCGGCGAGCTTCTCGGCGAGCGTCTCGCCGAGGTAGTCGTCGCCGGCGTTGTCCGGGTACCCCGACTCGATTTCGCCGCACGGCTTCGCGGTGTACTTCACGGCGCGTCCGTCCCCGAGGGCGTATGGGACGGTGCTCCAGTACTGCGTGATCGGGCTCGACGGCTTCGACAGGGCGATGCGCAGCAGATTCGTGAGCTCCCGGAGGTGCCATTCCCGCGGATCGAGGCTGATGAAGTAGCTGATCGGCTCGCCATCGAAGGCCTTCTTGGTGAACTTGAGGTAGTCCGACGCGGTGCGCACGAAGAACGCCGGCCCGTTGATGAGCAGGAAGTCTTGCGTCGGTGCGGTTCGCTCGCTGTCCAGCACCTTGTCGCCGGGCACTTCCATCAGCTTGATCGCCATGCCGCGGGCGTCCTTCTCCTTGTCGTTCTGGATGACGGGGTTCCCGTTGGAGAACCGGATCCAGGCGGGCAGGGTGCGATTTTCGGCGAACACCCCGATGCGCTCCTCGGGCTGCAGCCCCGTGTTGTCGATCGTGACGTTTGCGCGCACGCAGCCGTGCGCCTTCGCGTGCGCGTCACGGCGGACGATGGTGTCCGTCATCGCGTTCTTGAGGATCTCATCCTCGGACAGCGTCGCGATCTCCTCGGCGTAGGCGTCCTCGCCGGGGAAGATCGTCTCTTCGCCGAGTTCCGGACACAGACCGGTCGCCTCGGCGCGCTTGCGCATCGCGCGGAACGACAGGTAGCCGACCCAACGCACGTCGTCGACCTGGTCCACGGTCTCGAAGAACGTGTCGTCGGCGGTCCCCAGTTTGCCGTCGGCGCCCGTGCGCGCCTTCCAGAGGCTCTCGGCGGGGTAGCTGTGCAGAACCTCGTACAGCTCGTCCTCGCCGGCCTGGTTGGCGAAGTTGAGCACGCAGAACGCCTCCCAGCTGCCTTCCTGTACCCCGTTGGCGTCGCTCTTGGAGTCCTGCTCGATGACGAACGCGTCGTCCTCGCCGTCTGGCGGAGGCGTCGACGGTTCGTCCGGGCTTTGAGTGCAACCGACGGTGGCCAGCACAGCGAGAAGGGCAATTGGGCGCAGGGTCATAGAACATCTCCGGAATCGCCGTAGCGTACTCCAACGAGAAACGGTCGACCACTATGCGAGCGCGTTCTCTTGACCGGAGTCGCCGACGAACATGCAGGCGGAGCGCGTCTCTTCGACGCGGCGGCGCACCAGCGCGATGTCGGGGGACGCCGGCAGTCCAAGGACGTCGAGGTCCGACTGTGGCGCCGACTTCAGCGCCTCGTCGAGGCTTCCAACCACCACCGATCGCGCCACGGCGTGGGGAATCCGGGCCCGATCGAAGAGCTCCGCGAGCCACGCGGTCGCGCTCGTGCGGCCCCCTTCGTCCTCGATCACCGCAAACACACGGACCTCGGCCTGCCAGGACTCCCGCAGGCGGAGCGCCATCAGCACCGCCAGGTGCATGTTCCCGTGCTCGAGCGCCATCTCGACCGGCTGGCGGACGAGCGCGTCGTCGAACCACATGTGGATCGCCGAACGGCGTCCCAAGCCGGCCTGGGGATGTTCGGCCATCAGCACGACGCCGACGTGAAGTCGCCGCGCCTCCGCCCACAGGCGCTCCACGTCCGAGTCATCCTCGCGGCCCTTGAAGTCGATGAACAAGATGTTGGGCCGGAAGAACGCCGACTGCAGAGACTGCAGCCCCGCGACGATGCCGGTGATCATGTCCGTGGAGTCCAGCACCGACGAGGTCGTGAACACGCCCTTGTGGCGGAACTCCTTGGTGAGGGCACGCATTCGCTTCGTGACGTCGGCGACCGTCGCCTCCGTCGCCACGCCCAGCAGCTTGATCGTGCCTTCAGGCCGCGCGAGCTCGTGCAGCAGTTGGAAGTCCCCCCGCAAATCGGCGGTGTCGCGGACGGGGACCAGCAGGTTGGGCTTCCACGCCCGGGGGTTCATCGCCTCGTACTCGGTGGCTTGCGCGGCCGCCCACTCCGCGACGGCGGAGAAGATCCCACTGCGCGAGTCGTCCTCGGAGCCGACCCCGCGCTTCACGAGCATCACGTACAGCGCGAACACGACCCCCATTGCGATGAGGCTGACCGTGGGACTCACGATGAACATCGCGAACAGCGAGCCCAGCGCACCGACCGCCGGCACAAACCGCGGGATTTTCAACGTCGGGCGGTAGCTCTGCAGTCCGAGGCTCGATTCGACGAACACGACGAGGTTGATGACGAAGTAGGCGATCAGAAAGAACATCGACAGCATCGGGGCAATGACGTTCAGATCGCGGAGCAACAGCGCGGCGAAGACGAGGGTCGCGCTCACAAACATCGCCCGACGCGGCTCGCCGTTGGACGCGAGCTGTCCGATCCCTCCGACATCTGGCATCACGCGGTCACCCACCAGCGCGATCAGGATTCGCGGCGCCCCGACGAGCGAGGACAGCGCCGACGAGAAGGTCGCGCCGAGCAGCCCGGCGAGCACCCCCGGACCCCACAGCGACGCGTCGATCAGAAACGTGTAGTTCGACGTCAGCTCCTCGGCGGTGCCGGCACGCGAGATCCAGACCGCCATCACCACGTAGACCAGCGCCGACAGGCCGATCGCGGCCAGCGTCCCCACCGGAATCGACTTGCGGGGGTTCTCGAGGTCCCCGGACATGTTGGCGCCGGCCATGATCCCCGTGGCGGCCGGAAAGAACACCGCGAACACGACCCAGAAGTTGGTGCCCGAGAACCCGTCATCGATGCCGCCGCGCCAGTCGCCGACCCAGAGGATCTCGTGGCCGCCGCTCCAGCCCTTGGGGCTCCCGATGATCAGCACGATCGAGATCACGATGATCGCCATGATCACGTACTGCACTTTGAAGGCGAACTTCGCGCTGATCGACGCGATCCCGAACACCAAGATGAAGGTGCCCACGTCGATCGCGAGGGCCAGGTATTCGTGCGTCGGCCAGTTCATCGATTCGATGAGCCACAACACGCCATCGCGGAAGCCGAAGATGTACATCGCGACGGCGAGGGCCTGACTCACAAACAGGGGCCCCCCGACCGAGCCGCCGACCTCGACGCCCAGAGACCGGCGAATGATCGCGTAGGGTCCGCCGGCGCTCAGCCGCGTGTTCGTGGCGATGCTGGACAGCGAGAGACCCGTCGCGGCGGTGATTCCGACCGCGAGGCCGATCACGAGCAACGCGCCGAGCAGTCCGCCGTTCCCGACGACCCACCCGAGGCGGAGGTACATGATCACGCCGAGGATCGTCAGGATCGTGGGTGTGAATACGCCGCCGAAGGTGCCGAGCTTCTTGGGTTCTGTGGCCACGTCTCGCTCCTCTGATCAGGGACGTACGCAGGTTCCTCGGTGAGCCGGCAACGTCCCAAATCTTGCAGAACCGAACGGGATTTGCGAGAGCCAGCCTTCTCAGCGACGCGGTCGACGACGTGGCGCTGTAGTATCGTCGAACGAGAGCGATAAAGAGCTCGTGCCGCCTATGTGGCTAGGGCGTGTGCCGCTCCAGCCCGGCACCCCGTCGACGCGAAAAGACGCGCAACGGGGAGCGCGTCGAGGCTGAACGGCATCGCCACGGACGTCGAACGTTTCGTCGGCCCGCGGCTGGAGAAGTGGTTCGACGGATGACCTCGTCCCCAACTCCGGGACGAGGTTCCGTCATGCGCCCGTGATCCAGAGGCTCAGGGGCGCGGTCTCGCCGAGCGCGGACTCACTGTTGGCACATCACCGAGAATCCCGCGCTGCCGCCCTGGCACAACACCACGGAGTCGCAGTTGTTCGAGGTGGGAAACTGGGCCTGCGCATCGTCGCTGAGGCAGTCACAGTCAGTGCACCCGCTGGGAAGTGGCGTGCACGCCGGGCCCGTCAGATTCGCGCTGCCCGTCCAAGAACCGAGGCAGTACTGCGTCGCCGAGTCGCACATCACCATCGGGTTGTCCGCGCCGTTGGGGACCGAGCACTCGAACATCCCGCCGGTGCTCGCATTCGAGTTCGACGTGTCCGAGCACTCGATGACCTCGTCGCAGACATCCAGGCACGCCAGTGCACCCGTGCACGACCCGTTGAAGCAGCTCGACGTGCTGACGGTGCTCCCGTCGGCGCACGCGCATGGGACGGCCGTGCAGTCGTCGCCGCTGCCACAGCTGTCCCCGAACGAGGCATCATGCGCCTCTTGCATCGCCTCACAGGGGTCCTGCTTCGACCCACACGACATAGAGAGAAGACCAGCGACGACGATGGTGAGCATGGAACGAAACATTTGGCACCCGGGTCAAAGACGCCGCGAGTGTCAGGAGTCGCGCCGATCCTGGCAAGCCGAAAGCTAAAGCAGCGGCAGCAGGAGCACGTAGAGGCCGACCGGCATCGCGAGGATCAAGCACGCCGCCAGGGCTGCTGCGTTGTGTTGCCCGAGCCGTGCGCGGCGCTGATGGAAGTGGAACGCCGTCAGCGGGAGCACCCCGATCGCGGCGAGTGCCGCGATCGCGTACACCGGCTTGTGCGCGATGGCAGCCACCGCCGCCACCGCGCACCCGTAGGGCGCAAGGAGCATCGCGACCGGCAGCGTGAGCAGGGCGCGCGCGCCGCGCGTGGTGGGCTCGATCGAGACGGCGGTCCAGCCGTTGGCGAGTCGCGCATCGCGAATTCGCCGGCTGCTGATCGGGTGTGATTGGATGGGTGGGGTCATTGAGGGCCTCGTCGGTCAGTCACGACCATAACTTGGCATCGTGAACTCGACGTGAACCCGACTTGAAACGACAGCACGCTCGTGCGCCCGTCCAGAAGTCCCGCTCGCTCCGCCGAGTGCGGCGTCGGACATCGCTTTCGCGGTGAAGCCGCTGAGAAGGGGATCGACTGCGTGGCGACAACGGACGGGACCGTTCGCCGCGAACTCCGTCAACCTTGAGTACGATCTCGTGCGGCGAGCTCGATGAGCTCCAAGGCGGTGGACACGTCGTCGGGGGCCACCCTGAAGCCGATCCAATCCGACCGACCGCTGCGAAGTTCAAACCGCGGATCGGTGCGCCATTGGGCGCGATGCTTCGTGATTTGGCGGCGTCCAACCCTCACGTCGATGTGATGTTCGCTCTCCCAGTGGGCGACCTCGCGCTCGACCGACGTGAGCCAGATCGCGGAGGCCTCCGAAAACCGCGACCGCCCGGGCTGCAGC
>JBFIHF010000014.1:0-44022 GCA_041601915.1 Bradymonadaceae bacterium | reverse complement strand
GACGAACCCGAGTTGACTGAACACTGCGGGGTTGTTCCACACGATCTGACCGCGAATCGCGACGGTGCCCGTCATCGGCCGCAGCTGACCGGTCACGACCTTGAGGAACGTGCTCTTGCCGGCACCGTTGGGGCCCAGAAGACCCAGCACCCCCGACCCGATGTCGATGCTGATGTCGTTGATCCCGATGACCTGCCCGTACCACAGCGATACTCGGCGCGCGGCGATCACCACCGCGCCGTTGCCGACCTTGGGCACGGTGCTCGCGCGCGCGGCGTCCGTGTTCGGCGCTTCGGGGCGCTTGGTGGGGGTCGCTTCTTTCGCACTCATGCGACGCCTTCGAGTTTGGAGATCCGAGCCGCCATCGCGCCGAGGCCCGCCGCGACCACCGCGATCAAGATGATCGGCGCGAGCCAGGCGGGTCCATCAAACGTCTCTGCGTTGAGCAACCACTGGCTGACGATGAGCATGTTGCCGGTGATCGACCACAAATGCGCGGGAATCGCGGTGCCCGCGACCCAGTCGGTCGCCCCATCCGCGCCGCCGCTCGCGACGGCCACGATCAGCGAGAGGATCTGCGGCACGACGATCACGCCGAGGAACGACAGGATCACGGTTCCCTGCGACCTCGTCAGACTCGAGATGCCCGCGACGACGGCGCACAAGATCGCCGCGAACGCGAATGACAGTCCGACCCCGATCGTCATGTGGAACGCGACTTCCTTGAACACGTCGGTCTTGACGAACAGGGCGCCGCGCAACAGCGCGACCACAGCCGCCGGCACCACGGAGACCAGTGACGTGAGCAGCAAGATGCTGCAGAACTTGCCGATCGCGTAGTCCGCGCGCCGGATCGGCTTCGAGAAATACAGCTGAAAGGTCCGGTACCGCAGATCTTCGCTGACGACCCCGCAGCCGCTCGACAGCAGCAGCACAAACACCGACAGCGCCTGAATCTGCAGGAAGAAGCTGATGTAGGAGGTCGGCGGCGCGCCGTCGCCCGCGGCGAGGCCCGACCCGCGCAGCCCGTACTCGAGGAAGACGAACACGCAGTAGAGCAGGGGCAACAGCCACAGCAACAGCAACACGAGTTTCGTGCGCAAGAACGACAGGTAGGTTCGAAAACCGGTCCACGCGATCACGGCCCACACGCCTCGTTCGCGCAGCGGTCCTTCGTAGCGCACGTAGTTCTGCTCGTGGATCGACATCAGTGGTCCGCGCGATCGAGAAAGCCGAGGAACGCGGTTTCCAGCGTCAGTTCCCCCGGCATGAAGTGGCGGATCTGAATCTGGGCCTCGACGGCGTGGCGCAGGATCTCGGACGGGTCCTTGTCGCCGATGGCGACCGAGAGGCGCAGCCCACCCTCGGTGACCGTGAACCCGGCCTTCTCGAGGACCTTCTTGAACGCCGGGTTGGCGTCCTTGGTCTCGACTTCCACGACGCTCTCGCCGGCCCCCGTGAGTGCGTCGATCGGCCCGAAGTGCACAAGCCGCCCCTGGTTCAGCATGATCACGCTGTCACACACGCGCTCCACGTCGGGGAGCAGGTGACTGGACAGCACGATGTTCACGCCGCGCTGCTTCACGTCTTCGATGAGCGTGAGCATTTCATCGCGCCCCTGGGGGTCGAGGCCGTTGGTGGGCTCGTCGAGAAACACGAGTCGCGGGCCGTGGACGAGCGCTTGCGCGAGCTTGACGCGCTGCTTCATGCCCGTGGAGAACCCGCCCAGCTTGCGATAGCGCGCCTCGCCGAGGCCCACGTAGTAGAGGACCTCGTGCGCGCGGCGGAACGCCTCGCGACCCGGCATCCCGGCGAGTTGACCGGAAAACGACACGTACTGCACGGCGGTCATGTAGGGCAGGTAGCAGTCGTTCTCGGGCATGTACCCGGTGACCTGACGGACCTTCTCGGCGTGGTCTGGAAGCCGATGCCCGAGCACCTCGGCGGACCCCGACGAGATCTTCAGCAGCCCGAGCATCGTCTTGATGAGCGTGGACTTGCCGGCGCCATTGGGACCGAGCAGGCCTACGCTGCCCTCCGGCACGCGCATCGTGACGCCCTGCAGGGCGTGAAAGTCACCGTAATGTTTATGGACGTTCTCGAGGTCGAACAGCACGTTCAGGACCGCAACGAGAGCATGACAATGACAGCGACGAGGAACAGCAGCACGATCACCGCGACGGCGATGACGCCGATGATGAGACTGCGGGTCTTGTCCTCGTCCGGCGTCGCCTGGACGCCGATCGTCTGCGGAATGCCGCGCGGCTGATTCTGGAAGCCGTGGGGCTGCTGTCCCGGCATGTTCTGCGGGAACGGCCCACTCTGCGGATGCTGGTAGGGACCGGACTGCGGCTGGCCGTACGGACCGCTGTGCGGCCCCGATTGGGGCCCCGAAGGCGCGCGGCCCATCGGCGGGGGCGGCTGCTGGCTCGGCACGGACTGAAAGATCCCCGTGAGCTCGCCACCCGGCACATAGTTCGCGCCGACCGACATCCCCCGCTCGCGCAGGATCTCCTGCTCTCGCATCTCCAGCGCGCGAAACATCTCGAGGGCGGATGCGAAGCGATGATCGGGGTTCTTCGCCATCGCCTTCATGATGATGCCTTCCATCGTCGGAGCGACGCGACCGGGTGCGACCTGACTGGGCGGCACCGGCTCGTTGAAGACGTGCATCGTCAGGACTTCGACCGCGCTGGTGGACTGGTACGGCACTTTGCCGACCATGATCTCGTACAGCATCACGCCGAGGCTGTAGATATCGGTCCGGTGATCGAGGTTCTTGGCCTGCGCCTGTTCGGGGGACAGGTACTCGGGCGTGCCGTACACAATACCGGCCTGGGTGAGCTGCTTTTCGGAGCTCTCCTGGTTCGTGATCTTCGCGATGCCGAAGTCGAGGATCTTCACGAAGTGGGACTCGCCGCGAAACTCAGTGAGCAGGATGTTGTCGGGCTTGAGGTCGCGATGCACGATATCGAGGTCATGGGCCTCTTGAAGCGCACTGCACGTCTGCTTCATCATCTTGATCGCGACGAGCTCGTCCATCGGGCCCTGCCGCAACTCTTCGCGCAGCTCGCGGCCTTTGACGTACTCCATCGCGAGGTACATCAGGTTGTCGGGGGTGCGTCCGAAGATGAAAACGCGGATGATATTGGGGTGCGTGAGCATCGAAATGACACGCGCTTCGCGGTTGAAGCGCTCGATGATCTCCGCGCTCTCTGCGGCGCGGCCGTGCAGGACCTTGATCGCAATGTCCTGATTGATGGCTTGCTGGCGAGCGAGATACACCGCTCCCATGCCGCCCTCGCCCAACTTCCGGGTGATCACGTAGTCGCCGAACAATCGCTGGCCGACGAGATCCCCGTACCTCTGCGTCCCTTGTTGATTCATGTTGCTCGCCGCACCGATCCCTGACTTGTGGGCTCACCGCTTGCGTTTCTAGCACGCGAGGTTGCCGGCCGCAATAACTGCGACGCTCATCGAGATCTCGTTGTCTCTTTGCCGCCGATTGCGACCCGCGCTACTATCCGTGGGCATCTAAATCACTTTCGAGGTACTCATGAAGCGGTTTGCCATTGCGCTACTCGCCGCCGGCCTCGCCGCCTGCGCGGGCGGCGACCCGAACAACGCCAACCCCGGCTCCAACAATTCGACATCGTCGAACGCAAACACCGGCGGTTGTGTCGACCTCGATGGCGACGGATTTGAAGCTCGCCAGGCGGGGTGCAATCAGGGCACCGACTGTGATGATCGCAGCGCCCAGGTCAATCCGTCGGCCGCGGAAGTGTGTGGGGACCGCCGAGACAACAACTGTGACGGCGTGATCGACGAAGGCTGTATGGCGACGATGGACTGCGTTGACGCCGACGGCGACAAGTACGGGGTCGGGGCGAGCTGCTTCGGCCCGGACTGCGACGACGCGAACCCCGCGATCAACCCGAGCGCTCGGGAGATCTGCGGCAACAGCATCGATGAAGACTGCATGAACGGCGACCTCGTGTGCCCGTCGAACTGCATCGACGCCGACGACGATGGCTACGGCGCGGCCGGATCCACCGATTGCGTCGATGGTCAGGGCATGGTGCTCACCGCGATCGACTGCGACGACACGAACGCCGCGATCAACGCATCGGCCAACGAGGTCTGCGATGGCGTCGACAACAACTGCGACGGCGTCGAGGACGAATGCGCCCTGCCCGGCCAGGCGTGCACCGCCAACGGCGGCACCTGTCAGGGTGGCGCGGGCTCGGAGTGCGAAAACGCCGACGACTGCGCCGGTCAGTTCCTGACCTGCGACCCCTCCACGAGTCCTAAGGTGTGCAAAGTCGCCGAGGGCGGCCCCTGTCAGGCCGCCGCGAACTGCGTCGACGGGCTCGCCTGCGAAGGCAACGTGTGCGTGGGCAACTTCTGCGCGAGCAACCCCTGCAGCGGGGGCGCGCCGTACGACGTGTGCGATCGCCCGGCCGGGATCTGCGTGGAGTGTCCGCACTTCGACGCCGACGAAACGGTACGAGACGCGGCGTGTGAAGGCGGACAGAGCTGCACGCCAGGCGGCTGGTGTGCGTACCGCGACCCGATCTGCACCGATTTCTCGACCGACGCGTTCTGCGACGACCGCCCGTTCGACACCCCGGTCGGGATCGTGGGGCCCGCGGTGCTGTGGTGGATCAACTGGTACATGGCCGATTGCTGGCTCACGGCACAGCCCGACGGCGTCAAGAAGATGTGCTCGTCGTTCAACGTGGCGTCGGATTCACCGACGATCAAGGAGAGCGACGCCTCGAACGCCTACATCGACGGGGATCTCGATGCGGAGCTGCTGATGGACGAGAACGACGCCCTGCACGAGATCTGGGGCGAAGGATTCTTCAACCTCGAGCAGATGGATTGGAAGACGGACCTGACGCCGGGTTCGATGGGGCAGTTCTGCATGTGGTATCAGCCGGGCGGGTTCATCTCCAACGAGAAGCTCGTGCTGGACAAGTGCGAGAACTTTACCCCATAATCAGTCCACGTCAGCGGCGCTGACCCTAGGAGCACACCCCGGCCCTCGTAGCTTCTACGGCGCGCCTCGGTGTGCTCGTCTTGTTTTTGGAGCAAGCAAAACTCGTACCAAAACGCGCCTTGGCTTGATTAGATCGAACGCGCAGTCTATCCTCACTAGGTCAGCATCACGAGGATGACGAGTGAACAAGCGGCTCCGCCGACCTCTGAGTGCCCTAATCACCACGCTCTGCGGGGTGACGTTTCTGGCCTCCACGGGCCGCGCCAGCGCGCCCGAGGTTCCGATCTGGCGGTTGCACGCGACGCCGGTGGACGGTGTAGCGAGCGAGCTGCGGGAGATACGATTGGCGAGCCCGACGACGTACGTCACGGCGCGCCGCGGGGTCGCGGACGGCGGCCACTTCGAACTGTTCGACGCCACGATTTTCGTGGGTGATTGGAGTCTACGGGCCGCTCGCCTCACCATTGACGTACGAGTGGACGCGATCGAGATCATAACTCTGCGCACAGACGCGCCGAAGGAGTAGGCATCATGGCGATGGAACTCAGACAGCAGGTCAAGATGAGCCAGCAGCTGCGGATGACCCCGCAGCTGCAACAAGCGATTCGGCTCCTGCAGCTGTCGCGCATGGAGCTCATCACGGAGATCCGCCAGGAGATGGTGGAGAATCCGGTGCTGGAGGAGATTCCGGACTCCGAGCTGTATCAGAAAGAGGACGGCCAGCTCACGCGCCAGGAAGCCGACCCGGAGCCGGAGAAGAAGCAAGAGACGGAGACCCTCAAAGAGGTCGAAGTCGAGAACAACGATCTCAATGACGTCGATTGGGACAACTTCCTCGATCAGTACTCACAGTCGACGCCGACGAACTCGTACCGCGGGATGGGCGGCGACGATCTGCCGACGATCGATCAGACGCTGTCGACCGTGGAGTCGTTGACGGAGCATCTGATGGAGCAGGTGCGATTGTCGGGGATGAACGACGATGAGGAGTATATCGCGACGCTGTTGATCGGGAACTTGGACTCCGATGGGTACCTGCGCAACTCGACGGTCGACGAGATCGCCGAAGATGCGGGGGCCTCGATCGAAGACGTCGAGTTCGTGCTGACGGTCGTCCAAGAGTTTGATCCGCTGGGCGTCGGAGCGAGGAACCTTCGCGAGTGCTTGCTGATTCAGCACGAGCGCCTCGCCCCCGACGACACGACGATGCGCCTGATGATCGAGGATCACATCCCGAACCTCGAGCGGAAGAGCTACGCGAAGATCGCCAAGGAGCTCGGCGTCGAGCTCGACGAGGTGATCCGGGCGGCGAAGCGCATTTCGATGCTGGAGCCCAAGCCGGGGCGCGAGTTCACCGAGGACGATGCGCGCTACATCACCCCGGATATCCACATCTACCGCGTCGGCACGGACTACGTCCCTGTCCTGAACGAAGACGGCATGCCCAAACTTCGCATCTCGAATTACTACCGCGAGGAGCTGCAGCGGAAGAAAGAGAAAGGCGAGAAGGACGAGGTCAAAGACTACATCCAGGACAAACTGCGGGGGGCGATGTGGCTCATCCGTAGTATTCATCAGCGTCAGTCGACGATCATGAAGGTCACGGAGAGCATCATCAAGTTCCAGCGAGACTTCTTCGACCACGGCGTCGAGCATCTGCGACCGTTAGTGCTGCGCGATGTCGCCGACGACATCGGGATGCACGAATCGACGGTGAGCCGTGTCACGACGAACAAGTACGTGCACACGCCGCGCGGGACCTACGAACTCAAGTACTTCTTCAATTCCTCGATCACGAACCTCGATGGCGACGACCTCGCCAGCGAAGCCGTGAAAGCGAAGATTCGCGAGATCATCGCGAACGAAGATGAGAAGAAGCCGTTCTCCGACGCGAAGATCGTGACGATCCTCGCCGAAGACGCGATCGAAATCGCGCGCCGCACCGTTGCAAAGTATCGAGAGATGATGGGGATCCTATCCAGCGCGAAGCGCAAACAGGTATTCTGATCCCCAACCGTGACTACGCATAGCTAACCCTTCATGCCAGACCCGGAGTGCCCGTGAACGCAAACGTCTCCTTCCGTCACATGGAATCATCCCCTGCACTGCGCGACTACGCGACCGGCAAGCTGGAGCGCGTCGTCGGCAAGTATGTGCACGGCAAAGTGGATGCCGACGTGGTGATGAGCGTCGAAAAGTTCTGGCACATCGCCAACTTTACGCTCCAGATCAAGAACCTGACGATCAAAGGGCAGGAACGCAGCGAAGACATGTACAGCTCGATTGATCTCGCGCTGGCGAAGATCGAGAAGCAGCTGCGGCGCCACAAGGATCGCATCCGCGATCACAAGCCGACCAATGGGGCCCCGAAGACGTTTCGGATGGGCATCGTGGGCGGGCTCGAGGCACCCGCGGGGGCCGAGGAACTCGACGATTTTGTGGAGGACTTCCAGGTCTACGCCGAAGCCGAGGCCGGCGCGGAAGTGTCGACCACGAAGGTCGCGAACGCCGAGGGCGAGGAGATCTCGATCCTGCGTCAGAAAGAGTACAAGGCGAAGTCGATGACGCTCGAAGAGGCCGTCATTCAGCTCGACCTGCTCGACGACCGCGAGTTCTACGTCTTCACGAACGCGGAGTCCGGCGACATCAACGTCGTGTTCAAGCGGCGCGATGGAAACGTCGGCTTGATCGAGACCTAAACACGACCGCCCTTTCCCGGCCGCGCCATCGTTGGTAAGGGATGGATTCCCTTGCGTGAGCATGACGATGGCGACCAAACGACCCTACGGATTGTGGGACAGCCCGATTTCGGCCCGTGACACCGCCTCTCAGCTCCGGCTGATGGATGTGGAGTGGGCCCACGACGGCGAGACCCTCGTCTGGGCGGAGGGCCGCGGTGCCCAAGGCGTGGTGGTGGCCCGGATGGGCGGCAACGCGCAGCGGGATATCTCGGGCGAAGTCAACGTGGGGGGCGGGGTTGGATACGGCGGCGGCGAGATCGCCGTGCACAGCCAAACCGCCTTCTTCGCCGGCCGCGACGGTCGGCTGTGGCGCTCGAACATCGCGCATGGCGCGCCGCGCCCCATCACCCCGGCCCACGGCTCGGTCGCCTCACCGACGGTGAGCCCGGACGGCCGATGGGTGGTCTATGTGCACACCGATGGGACCCGGGACACGCTGGCGGTGGTCGACGCCGAGGGGCGTCAGTGGCCGTGGAAGATCGTGGTGGGCGCCGACTTCTACATGCAGCCCGCCTGGTCCGCGGATGGCGAGCGGCTCGCCTGGATCTCGTGGGACCAACCGCAGATGCCTTGGGACGGGACGCGATTGGAGACCGCGACCCTCGAGTTCGATACGCGCGGCTTCCGCCTCGGCCCGATCGAAGTCTGGGCCGGCGACGAACGCATCGCGGTGCAACAGCCGCGGTTCTCGCCGGACGGGCGATGGCTGGCGTACGTCAGCGATGGCTTCAAGTACTCGCAGATCTGGCTGAGAAACCTCGACTCGGGCAATGCCGCGCGGCTGACGGAGCTCGAAGCCGATATCGGCGGTCCCGCGTGGGTTCAAGGACGCCGCGACTTCGCGTGGGAGACCGCGGATACGATCTTGGCGGCGGTGAACGAGCGCGGCAGCGTGGAACTCGTCCGGTTTACGCTCGACGGCATCGCCGCCACCGTGCACGCCGCGGCGGGCTACACCGCGGTCGCACAACCGTGCGTTTCGGCGAGTGGGCACGTCGCGTTCATCGGCTCTGCGTCGACCGTCGCCCCGAGGATCGTCTCCCTGATCGGCGCGGAAGCCGCGCGCGTGGAGTGCCGCGCGACGAACGAGCGTGTCAGCGCGGAGCGGCTATCGCACATGCGGGCCGTGAGCTGGACCGTGCAGGAGGAGGAGGACGAAGAGCCCGTCGAGATCTTCGCGAACTACTACCCCCCGACGAACCCGGACTTTGAGGCGACGGGCCGGCCCCCGGCGATCGTTCGAATTCACGGCGGCCCGACCTCGCAGCGGATCGCATCGTGGGATGCGCAGTGCCAGTTCTTCGCGACGCGAGGTTTCGCAGTGCTCGATGTCAATTACCGCGGCAGCACGGGGTACGGTCGCGACTACATGGAGCTCCTGCGTGGAAACTGGGGGTTGCTGGACGTCGAGGACGCGATCGGCGGCCAACGCTTCCTGATCGACAATGACCTCGCCCACCCGGACAAGGTCGTGATCATGGGTGGTTCAGCGGGCGGCTACACGGTGCTCCAGGCGCTCTGCGACTACCCGGGGGCGTTCGCCGGGGGCGTCTGCCTGTACGGGATCGGAAACCTCTTCTCGCTGTCCACGTCGACGCACAAGTTCGAGGCGTCCTACAACGACATCCTCATTGGCGCGTTGCCCGAGGCTTCGGCCAAATTCCGTGCGCGCTCACCGATCTTCAAGGCGGACCGCATCATCGACCCCGTCGCGATCTTTCACGGTGAGCAGGACAAGGCGGTCCCGCCGGATCAAGCCACCGAAATCGCGGCCTCGCTGCAGCGCCGCGGCGTCCCACACTTCTTTCACATGTACCCCAACGAGGGACACGGGTTTCGGCGTCCCGAAAATCTCGAGCACTTCTACGACGCGACGCTGAAGTTTCTGACTGTACACGTGCTGTTTGATTGAACACCCGAGTCACGGGCAATCAACCGCGTCCGGCGCCGCGCAGAACCCCTCGACGGCGCCCGGCGGCAGGACACAGACCTGCGAGCCGCACCCCACCTGCGAACACGACGTCGTGCATCCCACGCAGCTGCCCACGGTATCGCCGGGCTCGGCCACGCAGCGCCCAGGCGAGGGGCAGTCGGCACACAGCTCCGACCGCGCCCGACAGCGCCCGTCGGCATGACAGGCCTCGGTGACGGCGCACTCCGATTGACGCTGACACAGGGTCCCGCTGCCCGGATCGATGCAGAAGCCCAGGTCGCAGCGCGATCCGACGGCGCAATCCTCATCGAAGACACACTCGCGCGGGTCATTCAAGACGCAGCGCCCGGCCGCACAGCTGGCGCCGTCCTCGCAATCGCTATCTTGGCCGCACTCCGCGCAACAGCCCTCGACCAAGTGCAGGCCCTGGGCCGTACACGACGATATCTCGACGGTCTTGAGCACGCAGAACAGGCACTGCTGCTCGTTGGAGCACCGCTGGCCGGCGCTGATCGAGCAGTCCGAATCGTCCAGACAGGTTACGCAGGTGCAGGATCGCGGTTCGAGGAACGGCGCGTCCGCGGGGCACGGCTGGTCCGGGCACGTCACGGGTTTGCAGCGGCCGTCGACGCAGGCGTCTGTCGCGGCGCAGTCCGTCGTCGTCGAGCATCTCAGCCGACAGAACTCCTCATAGCAGTACGTGTCGAGGGCGCACGACGCGTCGGAGGTGCACTTGCGCTCGCACAGTTGCTCGGGTTTCTGGCAGAACGTGTCGTTGGGGCAGTCGCGGTCGCCGTCACACAGCACCGGGGGAAGCCGGCACATCGGCGGAGCCCCGATGCAAACCTCGCCGCGCTCGCACTCCGACTTGAACGCGCAGAGGTCGGCGCGGCAGTCGCCCTCAAAACATCGTTGCTGTGCCACGCAATCGCGGTCGTCGGCGCACTCCGGCAACGCGCACACCCCGGAGACGCACGCCGCACCCGCAGGGCACGTCGCCGAGCGCTGACAACTGAGCCTCCGACACTCGTCCTGAGTGCAGGCGAGCGCCTGTTCCGCGACGCAATCCGTGATCGACTCGCACGGATCGCCCGGCTGGGCCTCGCGTGGTGAGCACGCGACGAGCAGTACAGCGAGGGCTACTGAATGATGAGCGGTGCGCAAGTCGACACTCCAGCACCGACAATGTAGCGCCCCGTGTCGGGCATGATCTCTTCCACCGCGCCATCCTTCTGCACCTCGAAAACACTCGATGATGCGTCAGTCTGGCTCTTGTAGAACAGATAGAAGCGGCCCCCCCAATGCGCGAACGCCCAGGCATTCGGGTCGCCGCTGATGACGTCGTCGACCGGGATCTGGTCGAACTCCTCACCGGTCGCCGGAACCACGCGGGACACGCGGGCTGCGCCCGTGAGCGGTTGCGGGAAGAAGGCCCACAGCTCCGCGGCGGCGGTCCCGGACATCTCCGGCCAGCCGGCAATCGCCTCGACGTCGGACACGGTCAAGTCCGGGAATCGGATGTACCCGATGCGTGGCTGAGTTCCGGCGCCGGGTCCCGCACCACCGGCGATGTAGAGCGTCTCCTCCTCGGAGGTCGGCGTGTTGAGCACGAAACCCATCCCAAAGACATCGTACCCCGATTGGCCGGCGCCAAACGCCGTCGCCTTGCAACTGGCGTCGGTCGTGCTGACCTCAAACATCTCGCCGGAACCGTAGAGCACCCACGCCGTGGCGGCGCGGTCCACGCTCATTGAGAACGGCTGCGCGCCGGCCATCGCGGGACACGAGAGGTCACCGATCTCCGTGAAGCGCCGATCCTGTGGATCGAAGCGCACCAGGCTTCCCTGCGCCGCAGGATTGTCGATGTCAGCCTCGACGATGTAGACCGGCCGAGCTTCGGGCGGACAGTTCGCGTTGATCCCGCTGTTGGTCGGGTTGTTCTCGTTATTCGGCGTCCCGTTCGGCGTCCCATTCGGCGTCCCATTCGGCGTCCCATTCGGCGTTCCGTTCGGGGTGCTGTTCGGACCGGCCTGAACGTTCCGACTGTTCGCGTCGATCACGATGACCTCGTCCTTCTTCGTGTCGTCGCTCCCGCACGCCGACGCCGCGACGGCGGCCGCCGCGAGGACGGTAGACAGGGTGAGAGGGAAACGAGAAGTCAGTCTGCTAGTTGAGATGCTTGAGCTTGGAGCCGTCATACGCACAATGCCGGGCAAAAGAGGAAAATTTTCGTCCACACTTGTCACAAATCTTTCGGCGCGGCCCGATCCCGGTGGGCGGCAGCGCGTTCATCGAAACGTTCATCACAGGGTACAACAGCTCACCGTCGTGCGGGCAATGCGTCTGCGTCGAGTTCTCGACGTGGTCACAGCGCCGACAGTGCATCATTGGAATCGTCGGCATCTGAATGACGGAGCGCGACGGATCGACGGACACCACGTCCGGCGTGGCACAGGCGCAGACTTTGCCGACGTCAGTGGACTCGCTTCCGCACCCCCGGCACACACGCACGATCGGGACCTCAGCGGGCGACTCCGCCGACAGGGCCGAGCCGTCGTAGTAGCAATACTTCGCCGCACTCTCGTACCGGCGACCGCAGTTGAGGCACGTCGGTCGACGAGCCCCGGTGAAGGCAGGTCGCGTCGTTCGTTTGTTGCGGAGCCCCACGGACAGCAGCGGGGTCGCGTCGAAGGGGCAGAGCACCGTGGTCTCGCCAAACCGGCGCTTGCAGGACGGACACTCCCGATCCCCCGACGACTTGCGGCGACTAAACAACAGCTGCGCAATCGCCGGCTGCTCGATGATCTCCGGTGCAACCGCGGGCAGTTGTTCGGTCGGGGTCAAGCGCGACGCCATCCCGAACGGTGTCGCTTTGCGCTCCGTGCGCGGCGCGATGCGGGGCACGACCGGTTCACTCTCGGCGTCAAGGGTCGCCCGACGAGTCCACCACACCAAGGCGGCGGATCCGAAGAAACCGAGGAGCAGCAACGCCAGGTAGAGGAACTCGAGTCCTTGCATCGGGAACTCTGCGCGAATTGATCACGGTTCGCGCCCATCCGAGCCGTCAGATGTGCGCTCCACGCGCAATTGTAACAACCACAGGGGTCGCTCTCAATCACTGGAACCAGACAGGCGTTTATGGGGTCAGTACGAGAGGCGCGGGACGTACACGATATCGCCGGGCAGAAGCCGGATGTTCTGGCTGCGACCCTCGACGATCTCCTGCACCGGGACCTGGACTTGAATCTCGGTCCCGCGAATCACGCGACTCAGCTTGGTGCGATTGGTATCTGCGCGGTCTGCAAAGCCGCCGGCCAAGGCCATCGCCTCGATCAGAGTGATGTTCGAGCGATAGGGAAACGAGCCCGGCGTCTTCACCTCGCCGAAGATGAAGATCCGTTTCGAATTGTACTCGGTGATCGCACACCGCACGTTGGGCTCGTTGAGGTAGCCGTTCGCGAGGCCCGCCGTGAGTTCATCCTCGAGTTGGGCGCACGTCTTCCCGTCGACGCTGATCCTCCCCAGATACGGAAAGTTGATCGTTCCGTCCGAGGAGACCGTGAACTCGCCGGACAACTCGGCTTCGTTGTGAACCCGCAGCTCAAACTTGTCTCCGGCACCCAGCTCACCGATCGCGGGAACCGCGTGCTCCTGCTGCACGAGCGCTTCGTAGCCCGGGTCGACGCGGGTGGGGCCGCACCCCAAAAGCGTCACGACCGTCAGCAGCAGCCCCACGAGGGCCAGCCCTCGGAGGTGTTGTTCGACGATGCGTCGGATCGAGGTCATGTCAGTATTTGACCGTGGTGCTCAACAACACGAGGTGGCGGCTGTATTCGCGGACGATCTCCGAGCCGTCGCCCACATTGAGCACATCATCGGTCAGGTTCGCGTTGAAGTGGTAGTGCAGGCCGACGCTCCACCATTTCTTGATGTTGTAATCTAGCCCGGTGTTCACGCCGATCAAGAGATCGTCGAGCCCCGCATTGATCGTAACGGATTCGCCCGACGGGCTCAGGAAATCTCCCAGCGGCGAGCCTTCGTACTGTCGAATCGTGGCGTCGCCGCGAATCGACAACAGCAGACGGCGGTTGCCGAACCCCTGCTCGTATCCCGCGTAGGGGCGGTGATAGCTCGCGAAGTTGGCGATCGAGGAGTCTTGAAAGTTCCGCTCGTAGCCCAGGAACAGCTTGTTCTTCTCCGCGAGATTGCCGAACGCGAAGGCGATCTGGGCGTCGATGAGGAAACTGCTGAAATCGGGACCGGCTTGATAGAAGCCGAATCCCCAGCCGCCCAGTAACTTCGCCGACATCCGCCGCGTAAAGAGGCCCGACAAACCAGCCGTCAGGCGCAGCGGCGTACTCGCGACGTTTGCGAAGTCCCCGACGTCCCGGGTGTCTTGGCTGTACTGGATAATCTGCAGGTCGGCGTTGAGAACCGCGGCCGTCTTGGGCAGGAAGCGCCAGTAGTTCTTCAGCGTGAGGTCGTGCACGGTCTTGTTCAAGTCCGGGAACTCGTCGAAGAAGTGCACGTTCCAGTCGTAACTCAGGAAATGCTGAAACACTCGCCCGCCCGGATGCACCCCGAGCGTCGCGCCGAGTCGATTCACGAGCCGATTGTAGGCCTCGCCACCGGGCTCGGGAGGGGCCTCGTTGGTGCGCCGAAAACGTTCGCCGATCGCGAAACTGACCGCGCCGGCTCGATTAAACAACAGGTCCAGACCGGCATCCGCGGTCAGCCCGCTCTGTCCTTCGAGCGGCTGGTCGCCGACTTCGATGTACTGCTGCCACCCCACGCGCGCATCGACACGAAAGTCGACGGAGTCGCCGTCGATCGACGAGACCTGCAGAAAGGGGATGAGCTGTACGTATGGGGCGCCGACCGGCGTGCGCTCTTGCACCGACAAGCGGAACACATTGGTGTCGAACGCCGTATTGAACGTTGCACCGGGGGTCAGCAGGAGATTCCCCGCCTGCAACCCGTCGCCGGCCTCCGCGAAAACCGCGGTCGGGAGCGTCATTGCAGCAGCAATGACCAGCGCTATTGTCCAGTGTCGAGACCGCATTCAGCTCGATTCTTCTTAGAAAACATCATTAGCCCCGCCGGGGGTAACAAAATGGGGAACCCGGCGGCGCACGAACAATCTGGCGCATCAAAAACAAGCGGAGCGACCAAAAGAGTCGCTGTCGTGTCCTTTTACTGGAACGGGGTCAATTCGGGCAAGGGGTCGATCGCGTACGCGTCGTCGAACTCGTCGTCATCGGGTTCGATCGGGTTGACATCGGCGAGGTCTGGATCGACCTGACGGTCCACCACCGTCTCGTCCGCGAATACTTGAACGTCGCCGACGCAGGTCTGCGCCTCCTCACCGAGGTCCCGCACTTTCTCGCCAGCGATGGAAATGATGCCGAAGTGATGGAGTTCCGAGGTTTCGTCGGCTTTGCCGGCCGCCACGCGCAGATTGGTGTAGCTCTGCTCGCTGACCTTCACGAAGCCTCTCATCGTCGCCACCTTGACGTTGATGCAGTTCACGCGGCGAATGTCGTCGTCGCTCTCGCGCACCTTCACCAGCAATCCGCTGGTCTGGGCGAGCACATTTCGCATGCGCCCGATGCGCTTCTGTCCCACCAACAGCCGCTGTTCGCTGGTGAGGTTCTTGCCGTCCCGGGCGGCCCCGGCGAGCTCAGAGTCCGCCTGAGCGAGCGCAGGATCGGGCTCGGTCGCCACCTGAACTTCCTCTTGCGCACTGGCGTACCCGCCGACGATGACGAGCACCGTGACGAGGATCGCAGCAACGGCTGTGAGGCGTTTCATAGCTTCTCCTAACCTGGACCACGACGGTTACGCAGCTCAGACATACTGGTCAACAGAGACCCACCGAAGATAGCACGTTCGGGAGTCGGATCAAACTCCACCCTCACCGGGGACCCGAGCGCGCGGCGCAACGACTAAGCCGTTGTAATTATTGAGCTACTTCGAACACGAACGTCTTGTTGACGATCACTTCGCCGCCCTTGGGGCGCGGGAAACGCATGCGCTCGATCTCGCCGGCGACACACGCGCCAACTCCGCCACCGACGCTGTCGTTGACGGCTTTGGAACTCGTGACGCGACCGGCGGTGCCGATCGTGAACGAAATCACGACCTTGCCGGAGGCGGAGGGGTTCTTCTTGATCTCGCGTTCGTAGCAGCGCGAGATGCTGGTCTGGCGGCGCTTGATCACGCTCGAGATCGCCTCGCCGTCCAGTTTCCCGGCACCGACCATCTTCTCTTTCTCGTACTTCAGCTTCACCCGCACCTTCTTCTCTTCCTTTTGACCGCTATCGACGCCGGCCTTGGCGGCCGCGGCGCCTTTGGTGCCCTTGAGATCGCCGATCCCGACGGAGCTGCCCTTGCCGTCGGCGCCCGAGGACCCGGTGGTGCGCAAGCCGTTCTTCTCGGCCCCCAGCGCACCCGACGTGATGCCTTGGGAGTTGGCGAACGCTTCCTCCATCGTCGTGCGCCCCGCCCCTTCGGACAGCGTGTCGACGATGTTTCCGCTCTCGGACAATGCGCCGAGTTGGCCCAGAATGGTCTGATTCTTGACGTCTTCGGCCATCCGTCGCTTGCGTTCCGCCTCTTCGGCGGCGCGCTGCTCCGGCGTCTTCTCTTTCTCCGGCTTCTTCTCTTCAGGCGGCTCTTCGACGGGTGCCTCTTCCTTGGGCGCTTCTTCCTCGCCCTCGTCGGTCGGGACATCCATCTTCTCGTCGGAGACCTCGATCTCCTCCTTCTCTTTCTCGAGCAGAATCTGCACAAAACGATCGGGCAGATCGTATTCGAGATCGCGCGGCTTGGGCCAATCTCGCGAGAGCAGGAACATGACGAAGCCGATCTGGATGATCGCCGAGACGCTGCAGGTCACGGTGAGCATCAACGAGCCGACGACACCGTTGACGATGCCGCCACGCATCGATGCGGGCAGGACGGGCTTGGGCCGCGGAGGCGGCGGTGTGACAAACTGGAACAGCAGCGCGACTTCATCGGCGCCCGACCCCCAGGCGATCCGCCCGTAGGCACGCGGCGTGATCGCGACCTGGTAGCCGTTGGGGCCTTTCTTTGCGAGGCCCGCCTGGACGAGCTCACCGGTGGACTTGGAACCCCCATCACCCGGCGACAATTTGACCGCGGTATCTTGGTCGAAGTTCAGGGTGTAGTTGCCGTCTTTGACCTCGAAGACCGTGAACGTGCGCGGCAACTTCGAAGCGGGAACGACGAACGTATTTTTCCGGAAATCCTGACCAATCGTCACCGCACCGCGGCTATGGATCAGGCGCTCCTCGATGAACTCTCCGTTCTGGAACAGTCCAATCCGGAGGATCTTTTGGCCGGGCGTCTTCGTGCTGGACATTCAGATCCCTTCCACCTTGAAAACCGGCCACACAGGGCCGACACAGCATCATGCGTTTGGCGGATTTTGGCTACGGACAGGGTGCACGAACTTCAACTCGTGATCAACCTGCCGCTCCGCTCCGCCAGCGGCGTCCACTCCATTGGACACCACGTGCTACCAAAAGTTCCGCATCGCCCTGAACTCCGGTGGCTGTGCTGGGGTCAAAACAAAGGGACGAAGCGCACCGCGCCTCATCCCTCAAGTTTACGTCCACCAGCAGCAGCTCATTCCGATGCGAAGTCCTTGCGGTCCGACCGAATCACGGCGAACTTGAACTTGCTCAGTTCTGCCTGACCGGCGGTGTACATCACTTCGGTCACGAGCCGGTACGGGGTCGACTGGTCGGCGATCACGGTCGCAATCGGATCGTAGGGCTGACCAAGCAGCTTCATCTCGCGCTTCTTGCGCTTGATCGCCTCCGAGAGTTCGTCGAAGAGCGGCTGGATGTACAGACTCGCCTCGCCACCCTTCTTCTGACTCTTGTCCACGGCTCCCTCTTTCACGTCGACGGCCTTGGTGTTGTTCACCAGGATCGCGCGCTGAGAGATCGTGACGGTCGTCATGTCCTCGGGATTGAGCTCGGTGGAGGAGGTCGGCGCCTTCAAATCTTCCCCGATCACTTTGATCGGCTCGTCGCCGTACTGCTTGAGCAGGAAGACGAGGATGATGACCATGATGTCCATCATCGAGTTGATGTTGACGGCCATGGCGGGCTCGTCGCGGCGCAAGCGTTTTTTCCGCTTGGCATCCCGAGCGCGCTGCGCCTTGATCCAAAGTTCTTCTGCTTCGCTGAAACCTTGTTCGGTCATGCCGCCAGACTCCGTATCGTCACCGGTTACTGCGCCACGGACAGGACAGGATCGGGGAACAGTTCCTCGTACCCCGTGCCGCCTTTCGCGTACTGTGCTGCCCAGAACTCGCTCGCCTTGGAGTAGGAATCCTTCTCCAACTTGAAGCGCGCGACGTCCATGACGCGAACAATCGCGGCGTAGGGGACGTCTGGATCGGCACTGATGTTGATAATCGTCTCGTCCTTGTACTGATTCTTGATGCGGACGAGTTGGCTGTACAGTTCCTTCCAGTTGTACGCGCCGAGGGCGGCGTCCAACTCTGCTTCACCCTGGCCGACGTTGCCGGCGGCGAAGTCGGAGCGTGCTTTGAGGTACTTGGAGCTCACATCGACGTTCTGTTGCTCGAGGCAGATGGTCGGCCCGGGTACGGGGCATCCGGCCATCTCGGGCAAAATCGCGCCGGTCGCGCCAATCTGAAACCCTTTCGCGTTCACCGCGACCGTGAGGTTGAGCGGTGGCTCGTCCGGCGGCGGGGTGTCCGAGGGGGGTCCCATCGACAGCTTGGGTGCGGTGATGTTGATCACACCCACCTTGAGGAACACGATCGAGAGGAGGAGCAGCGGAATCAGGATGACGACCATGTTCATGATCGGGGCCAGATTGAGCTCGTGCTCCGGCTCTATGTGTTTTTTCTTCACGCGTCCCATTCAGACTCCTGAGCCCAAATCGTACACCGCGGCGCACCCTGGACGGATGCACCGCAGATCCGGATTACTCGACCGCGCCGCCTTTGCCACGGCTGATGAGAAGGTTCTCGAGCTTGACACTGTACATGTCGATCTCGTCGAGGATCTTCTTCGTCGTACCCGACAGGATCAGGTGCGCGACCAGAGTCGGGATGGCGACGATCAGACCGAACGCCGTCGTGTTCATGGCGAGGGCAATACCCTTGGCCAACAGACGCTGACGGTTCTCGGGGGTCGCCTTCTCGAGAGCTTCGAACGCCTCGATGAGACCAATGATCGTGCCGAGCAGACCCAGCAGCGTTGCGATGTTCGCCAGTGCGGCCAGCGACGCCGTACGCTTCTGTACCTTCGGGACGACTTCCAGAGTCGCTTCCTCGATGGCATTCTGGATCTCGACCTCACCCTTGTTCGCGCGCGTCAGGCCAGCTTTGATGACCTTGGGCAGTGCCGCGGACGGCGCTGCGTTGCACAATTTGATGGCCCGATCGATGTTGTTGGCCATCACCAGCTTCTGCACCTGAGCCATGAAGGCCTCGGCGTTGATGCTGTATTTGAAGAACAAGAAGATGAATCGCTCGATCACGATACCAATCGCGAAAATCGAGACGGCGAGGATGATGTACATCCACATCCCGCCGGTCCGAAAAGCTTCAGCAATAGCGCCCATGTCAATTACCTCCGTACCCGATTAAAGGCGTCTCTCACGGTTTCGTGTCGTATCACATGACCCTCGCCAAACGAGGGTTGGTTTTGTCGTTCGACGGTGCCCGGATCCACGTATAACGCGCTAGACAGGGCCTCGAAGAGGAAACTCTATAGCACACGGTTTTCGGGGTGGCCAAGTCTATTTTCCTAGAATGGTTCTTGGCGCACCGTCTTCAGCAGCTCCGGAATGAAAGTCGGCTTGGGCTTCAATGCTTCGTAGTTCAGATTGGCGTGCTGGAGGATGTAAAAGGCCTCCGGCTTCTGAATTCGGCCCTTGATGACGGTCTCGTCGAGATTGATGACGCCTTGCTGCGCGGAGGCGCTGGAAGCGCCCGCCAACAGCACCGCCGCCGCCACCCCCGCCGACACCATCCCTCGTTTCACGATCGTCATCGTCGCGTGTTGATCGGATCGCCTCATTGCCCGTCCTTTTGTGACTCTCGCATCATCTCTTGTTTCTGGCGCTCGACCTCGATCGCCTTCTTCGCCTGTCCAATGTACTTGTCCACGGGATCGTCGGGTTTCATCTTGCCCTTCGCCGCCGACTTGTAGGTGTTCAGGGACTCGATCGCCTTCTGATACCGGGTGATCGTGTCAAAGCCTGGGACCTCGGCATCCATGTAGAGGATCCCGAGGTTGAAGTGCGCGTCGGCGAACTGCGGATCGATGCCGAGCGCTTTCTTGAACGCCAGTTCGGCATCCTTGTACTTCGTGCCGCCCTTGTAGGCGCTTCCGAGGTTCAGGTACGCCTCCTTGAAATCCGGAAAGTCTCGGATCGCGTTCTTGAACTCGTCCTCGGCGGACGAATAGTCGCGTGCGTCCTGGTACAGAACGCCGAGGTTGTTGCGCGCCTCGGGATACTGGGGGCGCAGTTCGATCGCCCGCTTGAAGTTCACGATCGCGCCGGGGGAGTTGCCGAGCTCCATTTCGATCAGTCCGGCGGTGTAGAAGAGTTCGGCGCGGTCGGGTTGCAACTCGACGGCGCTCTCGATGATCGACTTGGCGAGCTCGTATCGTCCGAGCTCGAAATTCGCTTCGGCCATCGCGTACATCGCGCCGACGTGGCGCTCGTCCTTGCGCAGCAGCTGCGTCGCGGTACGGATCACATCTTCGTAGGTGCCGCGAAACAGCCCGACCTGCAGGAGCACCGCGCGATGTCCGAGGTTCTCGGGCCGCGCGTCGATGAAGCGACGCGTGATCCGCTCCGCGTCGTTGGCCTGGCCTTGCCGCAGGTACAGGCGGGTCAGGTTCTCCAACGCGGGCGTGAAGTCGGGGTTCTTCTGAATCGACAAGAAGTAGGCCTTGGCCGCCTTGTCGTACATCCCCTGCCGCTCGCGCACGACCCCGAGATTAAAGGCCGCGAGAAACCCGCCGTCGGAGCGGTCGATCAGCTTCTCCAACACCCGGGCCGCGTCGTCTTTGTCGCCGCGTTCGGCGTTGCGCACGGCGCGCGAGATATCGTTCGCGACATCCGAGGCGACATCGCCGGAGTCCGCTTTGGCGCTCCCCTTGAGCGAATCGGCGGCCGGCATGTCTTCGGTGACCACGGCCTGATTGATGAAGTCGTCCGACGCCGGAGCGTCGGGAACCGCACCGGTCGCGTTCTCCGTCACCGTGGCGTCTTTCTTGGAGGCATTGCCGGAGCACGCCCCCAACCCGATCATCAGTGCGGCGATGATCCATACGTTGGCGATCTTCATTTGAGCTCCTTCGGCGGCGGTGGCGCGGAGAGCTTCTTGTATCCGTCGTAATCGAGGAAGTCGCGGCCCGTGGTTCGCGCTCGGCGCATCACGCGCTTCTCGTCGTGGTACAGCGGGTACTCCGACGGCTTGTAGCTGTTCAGTTCCTCGAGCGCGCGCTTGGTCCACTCATTGACGATCTTCTCTTTGCGAGCCTTGGCGATCGTGGCCTCGTATGACTCGATGGCCTTGTCCTCCAGCGGGATCGCAATGTCCTCGAGTTGGGTCCGATAGATGTCGTACTGCTCGCTGCCCTCTTTGAACGGGATCGGAACCTCGTACAGCGAGGCGGCGAACTCCTGCATCAGCTTTCCCTTTCGGTAGCTCGACGCCATCGTCCACTCCAAGCTGCCGTAGGCCCAGACCTCTTCGTACTTTCGATTGAGGGCCTGTTGCCCGGCGATCTTCGTCTTCAGCACTTTCTGTTGCCCGGCGAGGTTGCCCTTGATCTTGATCTTCGCCCAATCCGCGTACTCGCGCTCGACGAGCATGAAGGCGGCCTTCGCGGCGAAGTACGCGCCCGGCGAGCCCGGCGCGATCCCGCGACGCTGATACTCGTCGATCAGGCGGTTGTATTGCCGATCTGCGGCGCGCTGGTCCCGTCGACCTTCGTGATAGTCGGCGATCTTGTCGATCCCCTCCATGACGCGCTTGTCCTGGGCCGGGTTCCCACCGTAGCTGCGAATGAAGTTCTCGATCGCGTCATTCATCTTCTGTTTCTGCCCCGCCTTCTCCCACACCAGCGCCGCTTGCCACGCGGTATCGGCGGCACGCTTGTCGTCAGGCTGCTCGCGAACGAAACGCTCATAGCCCTTGGCGGCGTCTGGATAGCGCTGCAGATTCTCGCGCAGGATCGCGGCGTTCAGCAAGGCATCGGATTGCTTCTCGGCGAGGTTGAACTCCAACCCCGTGGCGGCCATCTCTTGCTGGGTGCGCCCCTGCGACTTGGCGTAGAAAAGCTCGAACGACTGGATCGCGGTGTCGAAGTCGAAGAAGCGCTCCTGATTGACGGCCACGCGGTACAGCGCGTAGGTCGCCAACGGATCTTGGGGATGCTCCTTGTAGACCCGTTCGTAGAGCTTCATCGCGGACTCGTAGCGCCGGACGTTCTCGTAGGCGACGGCGGCGTTGTTCAGCGCCTTGGCCTTGTGTTCGGTGCCCGGATTCTCGGCGATCAGCTTGAGATACTCCTCGGCCGCCTTCTCGTACTGCTTGGCGGCGAACGCCTGCTCGGCAGACTTGAACAGCGCGCCGAGCTGCAGGGTGCGAACTTCGGCTTTGATCGCCTCGGCCTGCTCGCCCTTGATCACATTGCCCAGCCGCTCCGCGGCGGCCGCGAGTCCGGGGAAGTCGTTTTCCTTGCGGTAGGTCTCCAGGATGAGGCTACCCGCGAGGTAGGCGACTTCGTTCTCGGGGAAGTTGCGGACGATCCAGTCGAAGCGCGTTCGCGCGCGGTCGTAGTCGTTGTAGTCGTAGTAGACCTTGGCGGCCGTGAACGCGAACTTGGCGTCGAGGGCGGGGTCTTGTTCGTTCTTGAGCCCCAGCACGACGTAGCGATCCATGGCCGTGATGTAGTCGTGGACCAACGGCTGGACCTTTTCGGCTTTGATCGCCGTCTTCTGGTCGCCGCGATCCTCGACATCGCGGGCCTCTTCCTGTGCTTCGGCGGCGTTGCGTGCCTCATCGATCGCGCCGCGGGGCAGGACCTTGGCGGGTAGCTCGCCGCGGCTGACGAGTTCGGTCACCCGGAACTCCATCGCCTTGACGGCGTTGAATCCCGCGACCTCTTGATACTCGTTGTTGGCGACGTCCATCTCGCGCACCACGCGGTACTGTTGAAAAGCCGGCTCGTATTGACCGGAGTAATAGAGGCACTCCGCCCAGTAAAAGTTCCATTGATAGTAATCTTTGTCGTTGGGGTACTTCTTGAGGAAGTCGGAGTAGCCCTTCGCGGCCACGGTGTACTTGTCCTTGGCACTGGCCATCATCGCCGCGTCGCCCTGGACCGTCGCCTTGTCACGCTGTTTCTGCGCTTCGGCGTGGTACCAGGTCGCGGACTGGATCAGGTTGTCTTTGACGAGGTTCTCGGCGTACCGGGTCGCCTCGGCATTGCCGATCTTCTGCTGATGGGCGAACCAGTCCGAGCCGACGCCATAGTACTGGCTGAGCTTGGAGCGCTCGGCGAAGGCGGCGGCGAGATGGTCGTCGCGCAACAGCGCGAGGATGACCTTCTCGTGGATCTCGGGATTGCGGCGGTCCAGCGGGTACTTCTTGAGCTGGAAGTTGTAGATGTCGATCGCGTCGACGTACCGCGTGTTGTCAAAGAGGTAGTCGCCGAGCTGCGCGAGCACTTCCCGCTCGTACGGTTTGTCGCCGGTGATGTAACGCCGCACCCGAACCAGTCCGAAATCGGGGTCCTTGGCGCCATCGAGGTCCCAATCTTCCTCGGCGAGCGAGATCGAGATGTACTGGACCGACTCCTCGCGCAGGACCGAGCCTTCCTTTCCGGTCCGCTTCTGTGTTTCGTCGGAGTACTCCACCAGGCGTTTGAAGTGTGCGATCGCCTGATCGAAGGCGTCCTGCCGATAGTAGGTCCACGCCAGCTTGTAGAGCGCCTTGTCGAAGTACGCGGAGTCCGGGAAGAGCATCGCTTGCTCGTAGGCGGCCTTCGCGAGATCGAGTTCGTTGAAGTCGAAGTGATACTCGCCGATGCGGATCCAGGCTTCGGGGACAAACTTGGAGTCGGGTCGCTCGACGATCAGCTTCGCGAACAGGTCGCGCGCTTCCTGGTCGCGTCCCATCTGGAGCTCACAAAATGCGAGCAGGTAGATCGCGCCATCGAGCAGTCGGTAGTCCGGCCATTCGGCGATCAACTTCTCGAAGGTCCCGATCGTGCCGACGTAATCGCGAATGGGGTCTGCCGGCGGATCGGCCAACTCTCCGGCCTCGAACGCCGCGAGCTGTTCGCGAAAGTCGTCGTCGGCGATCAAGAAGTCGTCGTTCGCCTTCTCGAAGTAGAGCTCCGCGAGGCGGAACATCGCATCGGGCGTGTATCGCTTGTCGGCGGGATAGCGGCTCAGAAAGTCTTCGAACGCCGCGATCGCATCCACGCGGTAGGCCCGCTCGACGGCCTCGTTCGCCTGGATCTTGACGTCGTAGAACCCGTTGATCTGCGCGACCTTGCGCTTGTACTCGGCGTCGATGATCGAGTCGACCGTGACCTGGTAGTCGGTGATCTCGGTCGCGTAGCGACCGAATGCCTTCTGAAAGGTCTGCAGCTCGGCCTTGAACTGCGGCGTCGCCCCCTCGGGCGCCGTGATGTCCTGCTTGAAGAGCCGATCGGCGGCCTCGGTCTTCATGCCATCGCGGTCCTTGATGTCCTGGCCGGCTTCGGCGTCGTCCTTGTCGAGGTCGGTGTCCGACTCGATGGCGACTTCTTCGCGTTCGGCGTCTTCGTCCTGGGCGAACACGCTCGCCAGGGGCAGTGTGAACGCGGTGAAGGCGAGGACCGCAACTATCCATGGCTTGATCATCGAACCTCCTCAAACGCTTCCTGCAACAGGTTCAGCTCCGAGGTGCGGTCCTCAAACAGCTTGCTGATCTTGCCGGAGATGTCCTCCTTCTTCTGCCAGACGACATCGATCACGCCCACCTCACCGCGCAGGACGATCTCGGTGAACTCGGCGCGCGCTTTCATGAAGTTCACGTAGGCGATCACTCCGGCTCCGCTCTGAGAGCTCGTAATGAGCAGCTGCAACGACTCGCGGTGCTGATCGGCGAGTTTGCGCTGCGAGGCCACGTTGCCATCGAGTCCGCCGACGGCCTGCCCGGCGAGCGCGTCGAGGCTGTTGAAATACTCGTTGAGCTGCCGCTGGATTTCGGCGAGCTTCGCCCGCGCGGCCTGCGCATCAGCGCCACCCAGCGCATCGAGGAATCGCTCGGCTTCACCAAGTTTCGCCTGGTAGTCCTTCCGCAACTTCGTCTCCGCCTGTCGCACGGCGTCGCCTTCGCCCACGCCCTGGCGGAGCAGGTCGACTTCGGCGCGAAGCCGGTCGTGCTCGGTCTGCAGGGTGGCGAGATTGGTGCGCAGCTCTTCGCGTGCGCGCTCGGCTTCCTCGCGCGCCGTCTTGCTGATCGGTCGCGCGGAATCTTGGGCGAGGTAGTTTTCGACGGCCTGAAGCTGGGAGGTCTGCCCTTCGATCTCGAGCCCGGTCTCGTCGACGCGGCGTCGAAGGCGGTCGAACTCCGCCGTGACCTCGCGCTGTCGCTTGGCGAGCGCATCACGACCCTTGGGGATCTCCGCGGTGCGCTTGCGCAACTCCTCGAGCTCGCTGACGAGGGTCGACCACGCCTCCTTCTGCGACTTGGACATCGAATCCTTGACGCTGGAGTGTTGAGCATCGACGAGTTCTTGGCGAATCTCGATCAGCCGTTCCTCGATCTCGACGCCTTTCATGAATCCGTCGGCGAGTCCGGGAAACGCCTGCACGCGGGTGCCGGAGTTCAGGCGCGACCCCAGATCGGTGAACATCCGGTAGGAATCCGCGATCGACATCTCGGCTTCGCGCATCGCCCGCAACGACTTCGTCGCGGCGCGCATTTCGCGATCATTGCGGATCCAGGTCTCGATCAGCGGGGGCATGCCCACATTCTGCCCGCGATCGGAAGCGACGAGCGCGGTAAAGAACGCGTCCATGTCCTGGTGGGTCTCCGCGAACTGATCCATCTGTTGCTTGATCGGCGAAAACCGGTCGAGGACCGCGTGATAGTCGGCCCTCGCCGTGTCGTACTCGCCGAGCTTGAGCGAGAGATCGGCGCGCAGCAGTTGGGACTGCGCGAGGATATCGGGATCGGGATCATCGAGATACGTGATGATGTCGACGTTGCGACGCGCCTCGGCGTAGTTCCCGCGCGACACGAGCACCCAGGTCTGCTCCCACAACGAACGATCGAAGTGGGGGCTGGAGCGTTCGAGACGGCTGTAGTTGTCGACGGCGCGCTCAATGTCCTCTTCGTCGTACGCGATTCGACCGAGGGCGAGCCACGCGAGATCGACGACTTCGAGATCCTGAGGGGATTGCAGTCCCGCGGTGTTCACCAGTGCGGTGAAGATTCGCTTTGCGTCGCCGAGGTTCTTCTCCGCGACAAACGTGACGCCACGGAAATACTCCGCGGTCATGCGGTACTCGGGCGTCTGGGCGGCCTGGACGAAGCTCGCCCGTGCGCGTTCGTGATTGCCCTGCTCGTAGAACGCCTTGCCCGACAGGTAGGCGATCTTGCCGGACATCGCCGAACCGGACAGTCGCGAGTGCAGCGCGTCGAGCTTGTCGAAGTCGCGCATTTGATACGCAATTTCGAGCAAACGTGCGGCCGACTCCGAGTAGTACTCGCCGGAGCCTTCGTTGAGAATTTTCTCGAACTGCTCGGCGGCGCCAAGGAAGTTGCGGACGCGATACAGCGACTCGCCGAGCATGTAGACGCCTTCGCGGCGGCTGCCAAAGCTGTTGAACTCGGGGTCCGCGACGGCGCTATACAACAGCGACGCGGCTCTCTGGTATTGGCCGGTGTGGTAGGCGACGCGTCCGTCGTTGTATCGGGCATCGAGCCGATACTTCGAGGCCGAGACGTCTACGGGCTTGAGGTATTTCGCCTCGAGCGCATCGATCTGCTGCTCGAAGCCGTCGAGTTCCCCGGACAAATCCGCGACCTGGGCCGGTGCCGCAAGGGGCACGGCCAGCATCGCGACGAGCGTCGCGGAGAACAAACCTCGTGTAAGAGTACGGTGCATCGTTGCCTGGTTGCGCGCGGGTGGGTTCACTTGGCGTTGGCCGGTGGAGCTGCTGTGTCGGCGGCTTCTGATGGTGCGAGGCCCTCGCCACGCAGGTTCTCGAAGTACTCGACATCGCACTTGATCAACGGACGCTGCTCGATCGATTCGGTAATGCCGCCCTCGGGGTACACGGCGACCTTCACCTGGGCGATCTTCCCTTCTTCAGCTCGGAAGTCGCAGGATGTCTTGATCTCGCCACTGTAGCCTTTGAAGTAGGGGAAGATGCCGACCGTCGTGCCGCGGTACTTCACCAGCACGGACAGGGTATGGCCACCGGGACTGACGCTGCCGTCGTAGACCTGAAAGACGCGCTTCTCTTTGAGGTCGACATCTTTGTCGGTCCGATTGATCAGCTTGGTGCCGTCGAGGGCGTAAAACGCTTGTTCGAGCCGCCACGCCGAACCGAGGTCGGTGCTGTGCACGATGATGGCCCGCGCGCCGGCGAGGTTTCCCGACAGCAGCGTCTCGCGCAGCAGGACGATCCGCGCCTTGCTCTGAAAGACCTTTTCCTTGAGGTCGTCGATCCGAGTCTCGAGCTCGCGAATACGCAGCCCGTATGCCGCGGTGGGCTGGTTCGGGTCGATGGACAATCCCTCGATGCCCTGGACCTTCATGCGCTCCTGCAGGGATTCTTCGGTGCCCGGATAGTCGGTACGCAGCGGTTTTCCGCCCGGTCCGACCTTGGTTCCGGGGGCCACGGCGACCGGCTTCTTGGCGTCCTTAGGGGGCGCCTCGCCTTCGGCGGCGGGCTTGGCCGGCGCCTCCTCTTCGGCGGGTGGCGCCTCGGCGGCGCCATCCTGCGCGCAGACCGGCGCCGCGACACACCACGTGCCGACCATCGATACTGCAATCAGGAAGCGCTTCATCGGGACCTCGAAAGTGAACCGCAACGCGCAAAATCACATCGGCGTGCAAAACGGGGATTCCGCGCATGGCACACTAAACCAGCGCTGTCTCAATCTCAAGGATACAGGGTACCGCAAAACTGTGCCGTGCCGCCACACTGCGCGGCGGGCGGTCGACGCAGCACGCGTGGCGCTGATCATCGGAAAATCTCCGACGCGGGGCGAGTGTTCAAGATTTCGTCGCGGCTCAACCACGCGCGGCGCGCCTGCTGAATCGCGTAGTCGATGTCGGACAGGTTTCGAGCGGAGTGGGCATCGGACCCCAGCACGATCGTGGCCCCGAGGTCGCGCGCGCGTCGGGCTGACTCGGCGTTGAAGTCGAGTCGGCCGGTCCCACCGTTCATCTCGAGGCATATCCCTGCGTCATTGGCCGCGCCGATGATGCGCTCGAAGTCGTAGGTATATCCGTCCCGTCCGCCGAGGCGCCGCCCCGTGGGGTGACCGAGTTCATGGATCAGGCCCGTCTCGATGGCGCGCAGCAAACGCGCGGTCATCTCGTCCTTGTCCATGGTCATCGCGGTGTGAACGCTGGCGACGACCCAGTCGCACTCAGCGAGGAGGCCGTGGTCCATGTCCAGCGTTCCGTCCCGCAGAATGTCGACCTCGATCCCGGCGAAGATCCGAAAACCCTCCATCGCCTCGTCGGCGGCGCGGATGGCGTCGATGTGGCGCGCGAAGCGGTCCGGCGTCATCCCATTGGCCACCGAGACGACCTGGGAGTGATCCGTGATCACGATGAACTCGTAGCCCCGACTCTTAGCCGCTTCGGCCATCTCCACGATCGAGTTCTTGCCATCGGACTCGGTCGTGTGCATGTGAAAGTCGCCCCGAATGTGGCTCGCGTCGATGAGGTCCGGGAGCTCGCCCTTGTCGGCGAGCGCGACCTCGCCGCGGCCTTCGCGCATCTCGGGCGCGATCCAGGCGAGCCCGAGCATCGCGAACAGCTCGGCTTCGGTCGGAGTCTCGACCATCTCGTCGGTGTCGAGCCTCTTCACGCCATACTCGTTGACGCGCAGGTTCATCTTCTTGGCCCGCGCGCGGATCTCGATGTTGTGCTCCTTGGAGCCGGTGAAATAGTGCAGGGCCGCACCGAACTGCGCCGGATCGACGATGCGCACGTCGACCTGCATCCCGCTGGTCTGCAGTCGCGCCGACGTCTTGGTGTCGCCGCGGGCGAGGATCTCGCCGACATCGTTGAGGCCGACGAAGTGGTCGAAGATCGCCCCGTGGTCCCCGCGCGTCGTGACGAGGATGTCGATGTCACCGCTGGTCTCCTTTCCGCGACGAATCGACCCCGCCACCTCGACCTGCACGACGCCATCGATGGCGCGCAGCGCCGAGGCGATGTTTTCGGCCGCGACGCGTGCCGCCGGCAACGGGACGCGCCCGGAGAGCTGGGACAGGCGGTCGAGTTCGTGGAGGATCTTGTCCTCGGTCTTGCCGCCCATGCCGGGAAGGGCCGCAATCTCCCCGCGTTCTGCGGCGTCGCGCAGCAGCTCGACGTTCGAGATGCCGAGCTCGTCGTACATCAACTTGATCCGCTTGGGGCCGAGACCCTGAATCTTCGTGAGCTCGAGCAACCCCGGGTCGAGTTGGCCGATCAACTCTTCGCGCAGCGGCGACTGTCCGGTCTTGAAGATCGCCTTGAGCTGGTCGGCGGTGCTCTTGCCGATGCCATCGAACGCGGTGATGTCCTTGCCCTGCTCCAGCAACTCGTCGAGGGGCTTGGGGAGCATCGTGACGGCGCGCGCCGCGTTCTCGTACGCGCGGACCTTGAACGTCCCGTGGCCGGCCAGGGACCGGAGCACGGCGATTTCGGAGAGGATCTGGGCGTACTGTTTGTTGTCCATGAACGGTTGATCCCCCATTTGACGAGGTCGCGCAAGTGGTCGTGCTCGGCGAGGCTCCGCCAGCCAGAATAGTGTGCGTGAGAGCTTGAAAAGCCGATCTCGGCCCACTAGTCATTCTAGCTCAGCGAGGTAGCGGGCATGGAAATCAATCGGATTGTAGTCGTCGGATGTGGCGGAGTCGGAGGCGTCGTCGCGGCGCGGCTTCACGGTGCAGGCCATGATGTGAGCGCGGTGACGCACAACCCCGCCATCGCGGAGGCGATCGAGCGGCGGGGGTTGGTCGCGAGTTATGACGAGGCGATCCACACCGCCAAGTTCCCCGTCTACTCCGTGTTGGCGCCGCAGGCGAACATGATCCCGTTCGACATCTGCGTGCTCGCGACGCCGCCCGACGCGGCCGTCGAGGCCGTGCGCCAGATTCTGCCGTTCCTGACCGACGAAGCCCCGATCCTGTGCCTGCCCAACGGATTGATCGAGGCGCGTCTGACCGCCGAGTTCGGCCCGGAGCGCTTCATTGGTGGGATCGTGGAGTTCGGTGCGCGCCGTCCGACGGAAGGCAAAGTCGTGCAGACGGCCGCCGGCGGCGTAACGCTGGGCCGGTTGCCGTCCTACGGCAAGACCGCCGATGCCGGGCTCCGCGCCACGGCTCAACTGATGGAATCTGCGGGCCCCGTTCACTTTGCGCAGAACCTCGAGGGAGCGCGGTGGTCGAAACTCGCGATCAACTGCGCGATCTCGTCGCTGGGCACGATCGGTGGAGACCGGCTGGGTCTGCTGATGCGCCACCGATTCGTACGACGCCTCGCGCTGGAGATCTGGACCGAAGTGGTGACCGTCGCTCAGGCCGAGGGCGTGAAGCTCGAAAAGGTCGCGGGGACCGTGGACCTCGAGTGGCTGGCTCTGGACGCGGACGAACGACTGCGGTCGGGCTCGCCGAGCCTCGTCGCGAAACACACGCTGCTGCTCGCGGTGGGGACGAAGTACCGCAACATGCGGTCGTCGATGCTCTCCGCGATCGAGCGCGGGCGCGTCCCGGCCGTGGACTTTCTGAACGGCGAGGTCGTGAGTCGCGGCGAGAAACACGGCGTTCCGACGACGATCAACCGGGCGATGCAGGACACCGTGCACGCGATCGCGCGGGGCGAGTTGAAGTCGTCGGTGCGCACGCTGCGCGATGTGTACGACGGGTCCCGCGACGAGCTGCGCGGACTGGCGATGGTCGGCTAGCAGCGGCTCATAGATGATCACATAAGGTGCCGCGAATCCGCTGATCTGCTCACTAATCCCCTATCCGCCGGTCCGCTGGTCCGCTGGTCTGCTGGTCGCCGGTCAGATTCAAACTAAGACCCACACTCGGTTCATGGAGCCACCACGCGAAGCGTCGAGCAACCTCGAGCCTGCTGGTGAACCGCGGCCTCGCCCGTGAAGCGCGAGTGCCTCGTGCGCTTCGCGTGGTGGTTCTCTAGTTGGTGCGTGGGTCTTAGTTTGAAATTGACCAGCAGACCAGCAGACCAGCAGACCAGCGGATTCTTCGGCGCAGCCTGACTGATCATCTATGAGCAGCGGCCAGGAGCGCCGATTTAGGGCGACGGCACCGTCATCGCGAACCGTGGGACGCGCACGTCGCCATACATCCACGAGTAGATCCACATCGAGCGCAGCACACGTTTGGTGTAGTTGCGCGTCTGTCCGTACGGGATGTCCTCGACCCAGAGGTCGAGATCGCGTGAATCGGGCGCCTTGAGCCACTTGCCGACGTTGCCCCAACCGCCGTTGTAGCCCGAGATCATCAGCACGGGGTGGTTGCCGGAGTCGTTGCCGAGCTCGTCGAGGTAGGCCGTGCCGACCCGCAACGCGTCGTCGGGGTTCGTGAGCAGGCTCGTGGAGAAGCCCTTGAAGTTGTCTTTCCGCGCCGCGTTCTCGGCGGTGCTCGGCATCACCTGCATCAAGCCAATCGCACCGGCCCAGCTGCGGATGCGCGGGTTGAAACCGCTCTCCTCGCGCATGATGCCCCAGATGAGTTCGGGGGGCAGTCCGCGCTTGTCGGCCCACTTGTTCACGGACTCGGCGAACGGCGCGGGATAGCCGACGTGCCAGCGCGGCGAGCTCGCGCGGTCTGGATAGGAGGTTTCCCAGTCCTCGATGTCGCGACGCGCGATGTCGTGGGAGTACGGGTAGGCGCCGGCCGCATCGAGCAGCGCGGCGAGGGTCCACATTTTCTCGGGGTCCTTGCCGACTTTGGAGCGCAAGCGATTGAACTCGAGCTGAGCGAAGCCATCGAGTGAGACCTGCAAGAACGCGGTCCCGCGACGGAACGCGATGTCCGTCGCGAGCGCCGGGTCGACGCCGATCGGCTGGCCGGCGGTGGCCTCGATCGCTTTGCACAGCGCGCCGTCAGCGATGGAGCAGACGTCCTTGCCGGCCTTGTCGACCATGTCGGCGAGCCGATTCAGGGCGTACAGCGCGTAGTAGCCCATCGGATGCTGCCGAACGACCTCGCCATAGGCGGCGCGGGCCTCGGTACCCTTTCCGGCGAGCTGCAGTGCACGAGCTCGAAAGTAGGCGAGGCGTCCCTGGGAGTAGAGGTCGCGCTCGCCGGTGTCGCGGAGACGATCGACGTAGGCGATCGCCTCGGCGTACTCCTTCTTCTGCAGGTGCTCCCGCACGAAGAGCCAGTGCGCGTCGCTGGCCATGTCCCCGTCGGGGTAGGTCTGCACCTGCCGATCGACCAGCTTTCGGGCTTCCTTGATCTTGCCTTGCTCGCTCAGGACGCGAGATCCGAAGTACATCGCGTCGTCAGCGTAGCTGTGCTTGGGAAACTCGGACCACAATCGCTCGAAGAATCGATAGGCGTCGTCCCGCTTGCCCGCGTTCCAGTAGCCCTTGCCGCCCTTGTACAGCCCGCGCATGTAATGCGAGTCGCCCTTACATTCGGCGGCGAGCCGCTCGTACCAGGCCGTCGAATCGGAGTGCTTGCGCAGCTTGGTGTAGCTATTGGCGACGAGGAAGAGACCCTCGCAGCGCTCGGAACTCGACTTCTTCCATTCGAGGATGCGCTTCTGAAGCCCGTCGATAACGTCCTGGCTGTCGTGAGCGCGGAATCGGGCCCGATGCTCGGTGACCCAATCCTTGGGCTCGCGCCGCGTGATCGCGGCGCGCTCTTTCTTGGGCAACTTGGCCATCACCGCGGTCTCGAGTTCCGCGAACGCCGCGTCGAGCCCGCTCCACAACGGTTCTTCGATCCGGATCCGGTGGAGCAGCGTCGCGGCCTCGGTGTTCTTTCCAGCCTTATGCAGGGCCCGGGCAAGTTCGACGCGCGCCGTCGACGCATCGTTGTGGCCGTTGAACGCGTCGGCGAAGGCGCGCAACGCGCGGACGCCCTTGTCGGCGTCGCCGCTCTGGACCAAAGCGCGCGCCAAGATCAACGACGCGCTTCGATGGGGGACGGACTTGGGCTCGACACGCGCGGCGTGCGTCACCGCTTCGGGGTAGCGGGCGGCGCGGAACGCGGCCTCGGCGGCGTAAAGATTGGCGTAGTCCTTAAACAGCCCGTCGCTTTCGGCGAGCAGCGCGAACGCCTTCTGAGCCTCGTCGAACGCGTCACCGCGCAGCGCGGCCCACGCCCAGACGAACGCGAAACGGTCGTCCTTGTCGCGCGGCAGCTTCTGAAGTTCGGCCCATGCCGCGGTCCAGTCGTCGCCCTGAATCGCAAGTCGCACGGCGTCGGGGTACGGCCACGCGAGTTCGGCGATCTCGACTTGTTCGGCGGCGGCGACGCGCTGAATGACCCGAAAACGGGTCCCGTCGCCGGCCTTGCGCAGGTCGCTGGGGTCGCCCTCGGCGGCAAGGGGCGCCGCGCAGAGCAACCCCAGGGTCGCGCCGAATACGATCGTGAGAGTGGTCAGTCTGATCCGTAGCATTCCGTCGCTTGGGGTCGCAGGTTGTGGAGGTGCACAAGGTACCGCGCTGGAGCCGATGTGTCGTGAAATCACTTGTCGAAGACCCACACGCTGACCGGTGTTCCGCCGAGTTCGAATTTCGCGTGCTGCTTGGCTCCGCCGGGCGACCAGCGGCGCGGCGCGATCACGGCGAGCTTCCACCCGTCGAACTGCTCCCGAAACCGCGTGGTGAGCGCCTTGAGCGACTCGTGCCCCGGGTCAGGGAGGCGGAGATTCCATGGGGGGTTTGTCACGATCCAACCTGGCGCAACGGGTGGCGGTTCGACCTGAGCGACGTCGCTCAGTGCGAACGCGCACGAATCAGTAACCTGAGCCCGCTCGGCGTTATGCCGGGCCGCCTCGATCGCGTGGGGGTCGTTGTCCGACCCGAAGATCGTCAACTGGCCCGGCGCGGGGAGGACCGGTGACTGCTGGGTGACTTCGTCCCACAGCTCGGGGCGAAAGTTCGCCCAACGTGCCAGATCGAACGATCGCGACGAACCGGCGGCGATGTTTTGTTGATGCTGGGCGGCCTCGATGACGAACGTACCGCTGCCGCAGAACGGGTCGAGCAACGTTTGGCCCGGGGTCCAGCCGATCAGCCGCAGCACGGACGCCGCGATCGACTCGCGCAGCGGCGCGGACACGGCGTCGGTCTTCCAGCCGCGTCGATAGTGAAGATCGCCCGATGCGTCCAGCGAGAGCTCGCAGCGGTTGTCCACGAGTCGAGCGAGCACACTGAGCGGCGTGCCGGTCGGCGGGGACGACCGACCGAGAGCTTCATCGATCGCGTCGCCAATGGCGCGCGCGATACGGTCGGTGTGAATGAGCCGCGAGGCGCGCGAGACGGCGCGCACGTCGACGGCGACGTCAGGGCCGACGACGCGGGCCCAGTCGATCCGTCGCGCCTTGTTGAACAGCTCCGGCGCGTCACGAGCTCGAAACTCGTCGAGGCGCATCCAGAGCCGATTCGCGCAGCGCAGCTTGAGGGCCGCGCTGTAGAAGACCGCGTTGGTCGCGTCGAACTCGACGCCTCCGTCGAGGACCTTCGCGCGCTTGCCGCCGATTTCGCGGACCTCGGCGAGTAGAGCCTGTTCAAGACCCGGGTTGATAGTGGCGAAATAGCGTTGGGCCACGGTGGCTCTCGTAGAGGGTGTCGCCGATGCGACCGCCTTATAGCGTGTTTGGCGCTCCGCCGTCATTTCCAGCGTCAGAATGGTTGCGACCGCGCTCGCGCGGCGCACGCGGGCGAGTTGACATCCGATCGCTTCGCCGCAAGGATGCGCGCATTCGAAGCATGTATGTGGATGTAAGACACTCCCGCGAGGCAGCAAAATGTTCAAGAACCCTCTGATTCGTCTGGTCGCCGTCGCCGCGTGCGCGACGCTCGTCGCTTGCGGTGGCAAGGAAGACGACAAGCCGGCAAACATGACGCCGAACGCCACGCCGAACAACGCGATGAACGTTCAGCCGAACAATTCCAACCAGAACAACGAATGCAGCGACGTGACGACATGCGCGGCGGCCGGCTCGAGTTGCAGCGGCAGCTCCTCGGTCGTGTGCGCGGCGGATGCCGCGGGATGCCTCGTCGAGACGAGCACCGACTGTACGACCTCCGGCCAGATGTGCATGGGTGGCGCGTGCGTGGATGTCGATCCGTGCACCGACGACCCGGCATGCGCCGGCCAGACCGACGGTTCGCGCTTCTGCACCGGCGACGTGCTGACGACCTGCGCCGACAACGGGGGCGGGTGCCTCGTGCCTTCGACCAACGACTGCGCGGCGGGCGGCCAGACCTGCGATATGGACACCCAGGCGTGCGTGTCGGACTGCACCGACGACCCCGCATGCGCCGGGATCGCGGACGGCGAGTCGTTCTGTGCCGGCACCGGGTACACGACCTGCACGTTGAACGGCGGCGGATGCCTCGTCGGCGCCGATACGGCATGTGTCGGAGCCGAAGTCTGTAGCTCGGCCGCCGGATCGGCCACATGCGGCGCATCGACGTGCCCCGAGGCGCTCCAGGCGCTCAGCTGCGCAGACGCCGGATCGACGATCATGATCGACAGCGCGACGGGAACCAACGTGGTCGACACCAACGGGTGCAATGACTTCGGGGACACCTACGATGCGATGGAAGTGTTCCTGTCCTTCCGGGCCGCCGCGAACACGGAAGTGACGGTCGACTTCACGTTCGACACCACGAACATCGACGAAGTGGACGCGTTCGTCCTCGTCGACGGAGGCATGTGCACGGACCCGACGCTGACCTGCGAAGACTACGACTTCGGCTTCGACGGCTCGGGCTCGATGACGTTCGACGCCGTGGCGGCGCAGAACTACTTCCTGCTCTTCGAGCCCTACCTCGCGGCGGGCCAGACGACGACCTACGGCATTTCGATCACCTGCACGCCGGTCGTCTGCGGCGACGGACTGATCGGGCAAGGCGAAGAGTGTGACGACGGCGACACCGACGCCGGTGACGGCTGTGATGCGGCGTGTGTCGTCGAAACCGACTACCTGTGTAGCGGCGAGCCGAGCACCTGCGTACAGGACATCTGTGGTGACGGCGTGTTGTCGCCGAATGAGTCCTGCGACGACGGCGGCCTCGTCGACGGCGACGGCTGCGACGCGACGTGTGGCGTCGAGTTTGGCTACGAGTGTGATGCGACGGGCGCCATCTGCACGATGTTGCCGTCGCTGGGCAGCTTCGCGGCGGGAGATCCGATCCCGGAGACGCGTGGTGGACCGATCCTCGCCAACGACGTGAAGGAGTACCTGATCACGTTCACGACCGACGTGGTGCTGGCCGGCTCGGCCGTGCGTGGCACGACCGGCGATCTGGACTTCTATCTGTTTGACGCAAGCGGCGCTGGCATGTCCTCGGCGATCAGCGGAGACGAGGCATTCGCGGACCGATTCATCGGCGCGGGGACCTACGTTGTGACGCTTCACGCGTACGGCAGCAGCGATGTCGACACGTTCACGCTGTCGCTGAGCACGACGGCGTTCGCATCGACGGACAAAGGCACGTTCGCTGGCGGAGCGGCGATTCCAGACTCGACGGGCGCGTTGACGGCCGGAGCATCGACGTTCTTCACGATCACGTTCTCCGACGATGTGCTGCTGACCGGCACGTTGACCGCCGACACAGGCGACGCCGACGTCGAGTTGGTCGGGTCGAACGGGCGCCTCTTCACTCGCTACAACGCGACCGGATCGGAGACCATCGATGGCTTCGGGCTCGCGGCGGGGACCTACTACCTGCGCGTCTCCTCGAAGCTGGCTGCCGGCGACATCGGGACGTTTACGTTGTCCCTCGCCACGACCGCACTCGGGGCGACCGACCTCGGGACCGTCGCTGCTGGCGGAACGGTCGCGGACCAGACCGGCTCGCTGCTGGCCGGGGCCTCGGATTGGTACAAGATCACGTTCTCGACGGACGTCTCACTCAGCGGAACGCTGGGCGGGAACGCGACCGGCGAGACCGGGGTGTTCATCTACAGCGCGACGCACGTCGGGGTGGTGGAGTTCGACTTCGGCGACGAAGCGTTCACGAACAGCGTCGTGGCGGGCACGTACTTGATCCGCGTGATCTCGGACACCAACTCCGGTGACGTCGACGCCTACACGTTGACGCTCGATCCGAACTGATTCGACTCGAAGCCACGAACGAAGCCTCCCGAGATCTCGGGAGGCTTTCTTTATTCTTCTTCGAGAACCCGATCGCGCTGCATCGCACCGAGATTGAGGACCAGCGGTCGCAGCGCCTGGTCGAGGCGAATCCATTCCATCTGGACATGCTCGGGTACCTTCCAGCGTTCGAGCACCTGCCGCAGCAGGAAATGGCGGCGGTCGAACTGCCCGGCCAGGATCGGCAGCCGCTGATGGATCTCGCGGATCGAGCCGCCATCCCAGTCGCCGGAACGGTTGCCGAGGTGGGCGCGCAGCCAGCGAATCTGCGACGCAACGAGCTTCTCTTTGTCGAAAGGTTGGAAGAGGAACCCCACGATCACATCGTCGAAGAGTTCGTCGTAGAACTCGCGGATCATCGGCTCGAGGTCGGGGACCTCGCGATCGAGTTGGTAGCTCACCGGTCGACCTCGCTGGTGTGAATGACAAACGCGGCCTTGCGCACGCTCTGTACTCTAGCGACATCAGGGGAGAGAACGAAAGCCGGCCTCCTTTCGGAGGCCGGCTTTTTCCGTCGTACCGGGACTGGTGGTGGTGGTGGTGGTGGTGGTTTTAGACTCAGCTCCGTAGGAGCCAAGGCAGGTGTGAGTGTCCCTGTACGTCGGCAAACTGTGAATACATCGAATCGGGCAGGCCCAGTGCTTTCATGACGGTGCGCCACAGCGTGGCGCCCGGCAGGCGGCCGGAGTTGTCGGTGACGGTGTTGCCCGGAGCCCCGGTCGCGAGGTCGGGCATGTGGTACTGGTAGACGTGGCCGTCGGCGGTTTCGCTGGCCGTGGAGATGTCGCCATAGTAGCCGCCTTCGACCATTCCGCCGGCGAGGATCACGGTGTTCTTGCCCTCGTTGCCGTAGGAGCTGGCGGACGGGGCACGACCACCGTCGAGGCTGTAGATCGCGATCAACGTACGGTCGTAGATGTTGGCCGCCTGCAGCGACTCGATGAGCCGCACGAGGGGCAGCACGGTCTGACGGGCCATGACGCGCATCTGGTCTTCGGTGCGCTGGTCGTGCACGTCGACGTAGTCGAACTCGACGGCGAACGTGCGGGCCATGTCACCGGCAAACAGCTTGAAGCCGTACGCGACCTGCTCCCAGATGTTCGCCTTGAGCGTCTGACCGACCTGGCCGGGCACGCCGGCGGACCAGTATGCGCGCTCCTCGTCGGTCAACGGCAGCGAGATCACGCGCTGTTCGCCGGAGTAGAGCAGATTTCGAACCTCGGTGAGGTTCTGATTGTGTCGATCCGTGGCCGAGGCCGAGAAACCGCGGCGCGCGAAGAAGCGCTGATCTACGGAGCGCAGCACCTGTGAGATCGCGTCGGCCTCTTCGGGGGTGGGCAGGATGTTGAGGTCCTCGACGCGATCGGGGAACGCGTCGACGAGCGACTGCACCGACTGCTGGCGATCGAGCTCGGAACCGGGCAAGCCAGCGCCGTAGTGATAGGCGGTGTGCAGTCGGCTGATCCCCTTGAACGCGACGCCGTTGCGAATCCCGGGGTCGAGCTGTTTGGAGTAGTAGTTGTGCAGCGACGCCGGCGTGGGCGTCGAGCTGTAGTGCGGCTCATTGCCCTGCTCGGAGTAGTTCGGCTCCCCCTCGAACATCGGCGTGCGCCCGGCCCCGCTGTCGTAGCTGCGACCCGGCGATCGGGTAGCGTTGGCGGCCTCGTGGCCGTGGATCCGTCCCTGCGACAACTCGAACAACTCGCAGCACGCGATCGTGTCCAGGTGCGGCGCGAGCTCCAGCGAGTCGGGCGTCAGGAAGAAGTTGCGGCGTTCCTGGGTGTACTGCGCCGACTCGAAGAACAGCGCGGCGCGGCTGCCGCTGGGCCCGCGGCGAAGATTGACGTTGCGGGCGAGGCCGGGCGACGGGAACACGTGACCGAAGTCCCACTGGTCGCGGAGATTGATCTCCATGAAGTAGGTCGGCGTGTTCTGAGGCACCGCCTGAGCGTATGCCTCCCCCATCACGAGTTCGTTGGCGGCGAAGCGGACCGCAGGCGCGACGGCGGGTGCCGCGAGCGCGGCGCCGAGGACCTTGAGAAACCGGCGCCGCTTCATCGGCGCCCAGTCGGTGAAGTCGGGCAAACTCATTCCGCGCCTCCTTCATCGGCTACGACCGCGGAGAGGATCACGCGCGGTTCCGTGAATGCTGCGACGACGAGGTCGGCGTACGTCGGGGTGGCCGAGATCTCCTTTGCTCGCTGGGCGATCGTGCGAAGCATGCGCGACTCGATGACGCTGGACTCCGACATCCCGAACGCGAAGTGCACGATCTTGCGGACCTGGCACGGCAGGAACGCGTCGCCGTCGGCCATGACGGCGGCGGCTTCGGCGAGGTTCGCGACCTGGGAGCCGAACATCTGCGAGGCCTCGGAGGCCGCCCGAGCGGGGTCGTTCATGTGCGAGGTCATCAGGCCGTTGATCGACCGCCCGAGTTCGCCGTTGGCGTCCTGCTGGCCATCAGCATCGGGCGCGTACATGCCGTTCTCGGCGAACTTCACGAAGAGCTGGGCGTGAGCGCCAAACTGGCCGTGACACGAGTAACAGCCGTCGCCATTTCCGAAGCCGCCCTTGGCGGCCTCCACGGTCTGGTCTTCCGCCTTGTCGACCTGGAACATCGGGATCAGCGACTCGCGCTCCAGGTAGGGCTGCATAGCGGATTCCATCGGGTAGATACGGCACGCGAAGGCCTCCATCAGGCGGTTCGCTCGCCCGAGGTTGAAGCGACTGGCATTGCCGGCCATGAACGCGCGGGTCGCGAGCACCCCGGCGGCGTACGGCGCCCCGGTATCGCATGCGGCTTCGTTGCCGGCGGCGTCGATACAGTAGTCGGCGGTCAACACCGTGGACCACGGCAGGTTGTTGGCGACGATGTGATGGACGAGGTTGCCGGGCAACTCGAAGTCGATATCGTCGCGCTGACCGCTGGCCTTGAGCTGCTGCTGCATCATGTAGCGGGCGTTCTGCGCGAACGCGGGCTGGACCGCCCAGTCCCGCAGGATCGGCTCCAACGCATCGACGCCGCTTTCGGTGATCTTCGCGGCCTCGGCCGGCGTCAGCGGACGCGAGACCAACATCTGCGAGATCGTGCGCATATAGCTGATGAGTTGGGGCGCGGTGAACTCCGGGATCTCGTAGACGACCTCCGGTTCCACGGTCGGGCCAGGCTGCGGCGCGTCGGGTTGTGGCGTCGGTTCCGTCGTCGCCTCGGGCGTTTCGTCGGTGCTCTGCAGTTTGACGGGGTCGTCCCCGAAACCGATCTTGCCCTGACACGCGATCGTGGTGAGGGCCAGCCCGCACAGAATGTAGAGTTTCGTGTTCATTGGGCGACGAACTCCGCAGTGGTGAGCACGCCGAGACAGGTCGCTTCGTAGGCGCCGGCTTCGTCCAAGGCCTGTCCGGCGACGGCAGCGGCGAGTTCGTCGACCTCTTCGGGCGCCGGATCACGACCATATGCGGCGGCCATCAAGCCGGCGGTGTCTTGCGGCAGATTGAATCGCGTCGCGATCACTTCCGAAGCGCAGACGGGGCGCAGGGCGCGGACCCAGATCGCAATCTTGGAGGCATTCCAGCTCAGGTCGGGGCCGATGCCCTGGCCGAAGTTGTGATCGCCGAGCTCGTAGCGCTTCGCCCACAGGGCGTCGAAGAGCGGGTCTTGCGCCGTGAGACCGGTGACGCGGGTGAGCTTCTCCATGCGAATGTGGAACGGCAGCAGGCGCACTTCGTCGCGCTCCAGCGCGAACCCCGGCGTCAGATCTTCGGTGACGGTCTCGGCTTCGGGGTCGTTGGGGTTCGTCGACGATGGCGGACTCCATCCCGACGGCATCGAAACGCCGTCTGTGGACATGTCGAACTCCCCGGCACAGCCGAGGAGAGACATTGTCAGGATGAGAATCACGACCTTCATTGTACGACGCTCCACCACAGTCACCGCCCGGACTACTAGCAAGGTCAATGCCAAGGGCTTTGCGTGCGCAAAGCACGGTAGAATGCGGGGGTTCGTGATGTCCGCGGGCGAGATCTGAGGCTTTCGATCCACGAATCGGATCGGACTGAGGCATCGGCTCCCCGATCTACGCCGGGGCGGTTCGGCGACTCAGGACTCGACGAGTGCCATCTGAATCGCGTCGCCGCGCACCGATCGCGTGATCAGTTCCACGGATTGCTGGCCGAGGCTCTCCAGATGGATCGCGCGGTCGCACAGCCAGCGGCACGGCGCATCGATGCCGGCCGGCACTTCGACGGCGCGAATGCGGACCGGGGCGCCATTGAGCGTCGCGGTGACCGCGACGACAGGGACAAAGAACGAGACCGTCCCGGACACGATGCCCACCGGTAGGACCAGCGTCGCGAGTGGTGCCAGGTCGATGCCCGTGGGCTGTGCAAACGGATCGAAAAAGATCGGCGCGCTGAAGACGTTGTTGATCGCCGTGACCAGTCGCACCAGCGTCTCCACGTCATCGGCCCCGCCGAGGTCGAAGAACCGGCGGGCCCAGATCGGTCGAGACTCGGGAAACAGCTGATCGTAGGCGGCCCTCAGCGAGGCGAGCGCCGAGTCCTGGGTCTCGTCATCCGCGCGCACAAACTGCTCGACCACCTGCCGTACACAGGCCGACCAGGTCCGCGACGGACTCTCGGGCTCCATGAGCGTCGCATCGATCCCCAGCGGCACCATGTGAACGGCGAGCATCAGGCGATCTCCACTGGTGACGAGGGCCGGTTCGTCACCCACCTTCACCAGCGCATGGCGTTGCAGCGCGTGCTCGGTGTGGCCGGGTAGTGTCTTGATGAAGCCCATCAGCAGGTCGCGCAATGCGCGCTGCTCGCGGGTCGTCCAGCACACCAACGGGGCCGCCCAGGGCAGCTCCTTGGGCTCGTCGAGGCCGAACGCCAGTCGTGCGGGGACGACCACCGACGCCGGCGGCGTCTTGTCGTTGAGCAACACAGGACCGAACACCGCGCGCTCGTGATGGTTCAGGTCGCGCCAGGCGTCGTAGACGTCCTGATACGCCGGCCACTCGGCAACATCCGTGGAAAAGCGCTCGTCGCCGCTGGCGGCGTTGGCAATCGCGTTCAGCAACTCGCCGATATCGAGCTGAGTGGCGAGCGTTCGCGCCGTTCGTCCGGCATGACGCATGAACGACTGCAGGGAGAGCACGACGCTGTCCCACATCAGTTCGGCCAATGTGCCCGCATGGGACTGGTAAGTCGTGCCCGCGAGCGCGTCGGTCAGCTGGGCGACCGTGGACTGGCACCACGCGATGCCGGCGACGTCGGACCACTCCGGCCACACCGGTGAGGTTTCGACCTTCGCGCACACTTCGTCCGAACCGCTGGCGTCGAATGCGCCCGCACCGCCCAACTCGCCGCACAGTCGACCGAGTCGCTCGGCTAAGGTTTGGATGCGATAGCGGACCCAGTCGTGGATCGAGCTCGCGCGGACGACCTCACCATCGGCGCGGCGCTGTGCCTTCATCGTCAGGTCACGCAGCAATTGCTCGTCGTCGATCTGGAATGCCAACGACACGCCGACCGAGGCGAGCTGCGTGATCTCGGCGACCGGGCGAGCGAGCGCGGTCAGCACTTCGGCGTCACCGACGCGACCGAGCAGCTCGCGGTTCATGACGATCACGTCGCCATCGACGATCATGGCCATCCGCCGTCCGCTCTCGAAGATCGTGTCTTCGAGGCGCGGGTTCTGCAGGGCATGGACGAGGGTCGTAAGGCGCGCCCGGGTGGTCGCGGCGTCGATTCCGACCTCCGACATCATGATCGACAGCAGATCGATGCGCGTGTCGAGCACTTGGCGAACGACCGTCTGGAGGCGAGCTTCGAAGGTGATTTCAGTTTCAGTCACAGGACCGTCACAATGACTTGGGGACCGCACAGCGCCTACTGTAAGCCAACAATCGGATCGAAGACAGCAATATTCGGGAACTGAATGCGCAACGCGTCGGCGAGCAGATCGCCGGCCACGACGGGACCGCGTAACGACGTGGGATTGAACGAAATCGCGAGCAACCGACAGCTTCGCCGCGTCCGTACGGCCCAGTGTTTGCGCAAGCGCCGCGCGATCTTGTCGTCGACCTGAAAACTCGTCCCATCGACCAGCAGCAGGGTCCCGGAACGGGGCAAGCGCAAGAGCTCCTCGGCCACGCGGTCGCTGACGAGACCGGGGACGGCGACGGCCTCGACGTCGGCCGTCCAGCGGTCACGCCCCCGCGAGAGTCCGAGCAGCGCGGAGCGCTCCGGCAGCCGGATCGGAGCCATGGTGGACCCGCCGAGCAGCGTGCGGTCCTCCGCGATCGCTTGATCGATCAGGCGTTGCTGCCACGCGATCTCGGCCCCCGCCAGCGTGAGCCGGTCGACGAGCGCCCGAGTGGTGTCCACGATGCTCGCGACGGTCGACCCCACGACCGCCCCGGTCGCGACGACGACGCCGTCCGAAAGGCTTGGGCGCGCCGCCCCCACCCGTCCATAGGCCCCGTCGATCCAGATCTGATCGGCTCCGGCGCCCTTCATCGCCGCCACAGCGAGCGCGACATCGGCGCGATGCCTCATGCCCCCCAGCACCACCTCTCCCTCGCTGGCGACGCGCGCCAGCACGGCCTCCCCAATCGGGGTCGTGAACCCGAGCACATCGATGAACTCCACATCGGCGCTGGAGGCGTGCAACATCTGGCGGGTCGTCACGACGAGCTGACCGGGATGCACCGAGATCGG
>JBFIHF010000013.1:0-45166 GCA_041601915.1 Bradymonadaceae bacterium | reverse complement strand
GGGCGAGCCGACGATCGGGACATTGATGCCCAGCCGGAAGACCCCATCGCGCTGCAACCGCTCGTTGCCGCGATCAGTCGGCGCAGGTCGTGTTCGACGATGTGAGCTACGAAATGGCCGCGGTCGACGCACCGATCGAGATTGCGGGGACCAGTCTGGACGGAGCGCCGTCGAAGTTGAGCAACGAGCGAGGTCCCACCAATCGGCGGGCACCGTGGGTCTTTTCGCGTCGGCACCGTGATGCGGCACCTGCGCGAAGAGTAGCGAGGCCCCCGAGTCGCACGACTCCGGCGCTAGTTCGCCCTCTCACGCGGTGGTAAGCTTGTCGCCCGCGGTATTGGGTGTGTCGCCGGGCGACGAGCGGACCGAGGAGGACGCGTGGTGAGAGGTCTAGCGCTGCTTACGGTCCTCGCTTTCGCGGGGTGCGGGAGCTGCTACAACACCGAATCGGTACGGCTGTCGCAAGACGACAGTGGCCGAACCGGTGCGGATGTGGCGGTGGACACCGGACTCGACGCGTCGATCGACGTTTCCACGGACGGTCCGGCGCTCGATTTCGCGGCCGACGTCGCCGCCGACCTGACGAGTCTCGACATGGCCGATGGCGGTGACGCCTGCATCGAGCTCTCTGTCGGAGAGCTCTGCGCGATCGCGGGCCCCGTTTGTGGCCAGCTCACGGTCGTCGACAATTGCGGGGCCATGCGTCCGATCGACTGCCGCCCGTGTGGCGCCAACGCGACGTGCGAGCAGAACGCCTGCACCTGTGGAACGGGCTACGAGCTCGTCGGCGTGAACTGCGTGGATCTCGACGAATGCACGCTCGGAACCCACGACTGCACGCCGATGGAGTTCTGCATCAACGAGCCGGGGGCCTTCTCGTGCGCCAATTGCCCGATGGGGTATCGCGACGCCGACAATGACGGTGTTTGCGAGGACATCGACGAGTGCGCCGAAGGGATCGACGCGTGTGACGCACTCGTCACGTGCGCAAACAGCACCGGCAGCTATGTGTGCGGCGCGTGTCCCGCCGGCTACATGGACACGAACGGCGACGGGACGTTGTGCGAGGACGTCGACGAGTGCGCGGGAGCGAACAACTGCGCGGCGGTGGCGACCAGCACGAATCAGATTCCCGGCTTCATGTGCGCATGCCCCGCCGGCTACACCGATCCGCAGGGTAACGGCACGGTGTGCAATGACATCGACGAGTGCGCGGCCGCGACGGACATGTGCGACGCCAACGCAACCTGCCAAAACACGCCGGGGGCCTACAGCTGCATGTGCAACAACGGCTTCGTCGGGAACGGATTCACGTGCTCGGCCGGCTCCGCATGCCCGGATGGGTTTTGTGACGTCGCCGGCGGCGAGTCGTACGAAACGTGCGCGGCGGACTGCCGCTCCGCGACCGCGATCGCGGTTGGCGAGGAACACTCCTGCGCTCTACTCGTCGATCGCTCCGTGCGCTGTTGGGGTGAGAACATCGAGGGCGAGCTTGGCGATGGAACGGGACTGAACAGCGCCGTCCCGGTCAAGGTGTTGCTGCCGATGGGGGCCGTGATGATCGGCGCGAGCCACGACGACACCTGTGCCCGCCTGACCGACGGGTCGCTCTGGTGCTGGGGCGACGGCAACGAGGGCGAACTCGGCAACAACACGTCCGCCGACAGCCTTGTGCCTGTTCAGGTCATCGGGCTTACGAACGTCGACGGCTTCGACGGAGGCAACGACGCCGTCTGCGCCTGGCAAACGGGGGCTGGAGCCTGGTGTTGGGGTTCTTCGTTTCACGGACGCCTGGGGAACGGACTGATGTCCGGGAATCAACGCACCCCGCAACCCGTGTCGCTGGCGGCACCGGTTCGACAGCTTTCTTTCGGGCACGCCCATGCCTGCGTGACGAGCACGCAAGGACAGCTCTCCTGCTGGGGTCGCAACACGAACGGCCAGATCGGGGACGGGACGATGATGCACGTGGCTTCGCCGGTGGTCGTGGCGCTGGGGACGCCGGCGGACCGTGTGGGGTTGGGCGATGACCACACCTGTGTCGTGATTGCCGGAGCGCTCCGATGCTGGGGACTCAACGACGAAGGCCAACTCGGCGACGGGAACACGCTGACGTTCTCCCCCACCCCGATCGTGGTCCCGGGAGTCAGCGATGCGGTCGACGTCGACGGCGGCAGCCACTTCACTTGCATTCGGCGCGCGGGCGGCGCGCTGCGGTGTTGGGGCGAGGGCGACGAGGGCCAACTCGGAAATGGGACAGGCGCCAACTCAACGGCTCACGTCAACGTGACCGGACTCAGCGACGTCGTTCAACACCTCTGCGGCAACGACCATACGTGCGCCCTACGCGCGACCGGCGACGTTGTCTGTTGGGGGCAAGGCGACCAGGGACAAATCGGAAACGGCGGCTTCATGGACGTGTCGACGCCCACGCCGGTCTCACCGTGGTAGCGGTCCGTCAGTTCAAGGTCGTCAGCTCCGGCGGGACTTTGGGGCACCCGAGGCGCGGACACCGGCGCTCGAACCAGCGCCGCCAGTAGAAGTTGGCGTCCGACTTCGCCCACTCGAGGCTCGGGGCCTCGCGCTTGGACAGCCGCATCAGCATGCGCTGCGCGTTGTAGCTGAGGTGGTCGTCGTCCAGCACTGCGTACGTCAGCTCCCAGACGTACTTCACCGAGATCGCCTTGACCCCGAACTTGCTGAAGCCGCTGAGCAGCCACGCGTCGCGGGACTTCTTGCCGTGAGACTTCCACCACGACTGCCACGCCTCGTGCAGGCTCGCCTTGGGCTTGGCTCCGGGGTCGTGATTGGTCAGCATCTTGAGCGCACGATTGGCGCGAAACCGCGCGGTTTGGTCCTCGGACGCCGTTAGCTCGATCAGCGCCGGCACCGGACGCGCGTCCTCCGTCAGCGACAGGACGTCCGCAACGAAAACGCGCAGATCGACGGAGGTACCGTCATCGAAGGTCATGAGGCGCTCCGCATCGAGCACCGCCGTGAGCGCTTCCGTCGCGCTCTTGGTCCCGTAGTCGCCCAGCGCCCAGACGAGCTCCGCACGCACATACGCGTTGGTCTCCACGGCGAGCCGCTTGGAGACCGCGGACTCCTCACGTCGCATCGACGCGAGCGCTCGAGCGGCCGCCGCACGGACCGGAGCGGCGTCGTCGTTGAGGCGTTTCGCGAGTAACCCCGCCGATCCGCTACTGCTGAGCAGCCCCAGACGCTGCGTCGCCGCCAACCGCACCGTCGCGTCCGCCGATCCGAGGAGCTTTTCGGCGGCCTCGATCGTCTTCGCCCGCGCGTCATCGTGGCTCGCAAAGCCATTGTTCTTGCGGCCACCGTTGATGCAACCGGACACCACGTCACGCTCAGAGCAGTAGAGCCGGATGTGAAAGTGATCGTTGTGGGGCAACGCCCCGCCCGGCTGACTGAGAAACTCCGATGCAGTCGTGATCAGCTTTGCGTCCGCCTTCACGCGCTTCGCCTCGGCGAGCAGCTTCCCGCGCAGTGCGTTCGAGACGAAGACGAATTGAATCTGGCCGTGGCCCGCCAGCGCCAGGCCCTCGACGAGCTTCCAATTGCGCGCGACATCGAACGAATACACCGTCCCATCCGCCCCCCGCGCCTTGCCGTTCGAGTCGAAGGACAGGAGGTCGTCGGGCGCCGCGAGCTTGCCGGATGAGTCGAGCATGTAGAACGCGAGGTCGCCGTCGCGCCCGGAGTTGTGGGACACGCTGTACGGAATGTCGCCACCACCATCCGCGCCGAAATTACCGAGGTACAAGACCGAGTTTGGGTGCGCCTGGGCCACGTGTTTTGCCGCCGACTCGACGAGATCGATCATCTCTCGCGTCGCGTAGTTGAGCTCCCGCGGCACCTGCGACTCGATGCGCCGCAGGTGGTCGTGGGGTTGCGGGATCGGCACCGCGTTCACGACCCAGCCGTCGGTCACGTCGCCGATCGAGCGGCTCAGCTCACGATCTTCACCGGGCAACCAGGCGAAGTCGGGCTTCGTGGACGCCCACGCGGGCAGCGGCGTCTCGGTCGGTGACAGCGCGGGGACCGCGGGCGGCTCCCAATCATCGCCAAGCCCCACGCCGGTGCGCTGTGAGCTCGTCGGAGAGGCGCTCTTCGGCGCGGACTCACGCGAAGCACACGAGAGCACGGCGAGCGAGCCAACCGCGAGACCTACGATGTGGAGACGGACGTTCACAGCCCCATCGTAGTCCCGCGAGGCCGCAGGAGCAAAGCGCGTAGCAGCAGGATCGGGCGCAGCGGCGGTTTACAGCGTTCGGTGAATGCGTCAGAGTTCGGACACTCAGTCAGCACGGAATCAGATGGAGCAGAACTCGCCGACGCCCGCAGCGGGCATCGCGATCGGGACGTTCGTCGACGATCGCCACCGCGTCGATGGCGTACTCGGCAAAGGCGGCTGCGCGACGGTGTACCGCGGCGTGGACACGCTCTCGGGGCGCCCGGTCGCAATCAAGGTGCTGGACCCCGCGCTGCAGGTCGATGCGATGTCGCGCGCACGGTTCGATCGCGAGGTGCTGGCGGTCTCCCTGCTGCAGAGTCCGCACACCGTGCGGGTGATCTCTCACGGCGAGTGCAACGGTTCGCGCTTCATCGTGTTCGAGCTCGTCGCGGGCACCGACCTCTCCGCGGCCCTCGCCGCGCACGGCGCGTTGCCCGCCGAGATCGCGGTGCACGTGCTTCGTCAGCTCCTCGCCTCCCTCGGCGAGGCGCATCGGGCCGGCGTGTTGCATCGCGACATCAAGCCGCAGAACATTCGGGTCTATCAAGCGGGCGACGATCCGTGGGCGATCAAGGTGTTGGACTTCGGCCTCGCGAGGTTCGTCGACCCCGACGACGCGCGCGCGACGAAGACCGGCCAGCTCCTGGGTACGCCGCGCTACATGTCGCCGGAGCAGCTGCTCGGCGAGCCACTCGGCCCCGCGAGCGACATCTACAGCGCCGGGATCACGGCGCTGGAGATGCTCATTGGGAGCGACGACCTGCACGGCAGCCGGCTCGGCGATCAGATGCAGCGGCTGGACGACACGCATCGGTTCGCCGCGGCAGGCCTCGAAGGGACCCGCGTGCTGGAGGTCGTGCAGAAGATGACCGCACGCAGCCTGGAGCGGCGATTTCACAGTGTCGAGGCGGTCCTTCACGCGCTCGACTCCACGGTCGAAACCACCCCGCTCCGCCCGCCGTCGCTCGTCACACCCGCCGAGCCGGAGTCGCTGCGACCGCCGAACTGGGTGTTCGGGCTCGTGCTGTTGTTCGTCGGCCTGCTCGGCGGGGTCGCGCTCACCGGCGCGTTCTTGAAGCGCGACCCCGAGCCCCCACCACCACCCAGAGACATCGACCGAATCGTCGCCGCGGTTCAAGTCCCCCAGCCGTCCACTCCCGTCATCGCCACTCCCGTCATCGCTGCCCCCGACATCGGCGTCGCGATCGCGGATGTCTCGTCCGCGCCGACTCCGCCAGATGGGTGTGGCCCCTTGGATTGGTCAGGCGTTCGCAAGTTCTCGGTCACCCTGACGCGCTCCATCCTGGACGGTGACGTGACCCGCGACTTCTACATCTACATCCCGAGCAACTATGACGGCGACCGAGCTCACCCGGTCATCTTGCTGTTTCAAACGCTGGGACAACCTCGCCACGACATGGTGCAGACCACCGGAGCGGAAGCGCTCGCCGATGAGCATGGCCTGATCATTGTCTCGTTCGAACGCGCCGACGCCCCCATCTGGCGCCGTGATGGTGTTGCCGTGGTTCGCGGTGCGCTCGAGCGCCTCGCAACCGAGGCCTGTATCGACACGACGCGGATTTTCGCGATCGGCCATGGTTCAGGAAGCGCATTCGCACGCTCCCTGGCATGCGGCGCGCGACTCAAGGGGTTGGCCCTCAGTGGCGACATCGTGACCCATGACGAGAGCACATGCGCGATCGATCCGCCGATCCCCATCCTACGACTGGCGGGCCTCAAAGATCGCTACCTGCCCGCTGAGGGCGGTACGAACTGCCTGAACCAGAGCGTACGCAGCCTCGCCGACGTCGAGGGAAGCTGGCGGGAGATGAATGGCTGCTCGGGCGCGCGCAGCCGGCGTTTGAAGCACTCCGGCGGGTCGTGCTGGACCTGGGAGTGTACGGAGGCACCGTTTGTGAGCTGCCACATGAACGGCGGACATCACTGGACGTCCAGCGTCCCGAACTTCGAACTCGGGGGGTGCGTGGGACCGCGAACGACGTTCCCGATGACCGAGACGATCTGGGACTTCTTCGTCGAACAGGGCTCCGAATAACGCGTCAGCGCTTCGCGCGGTCCGTGTCGTCGCTGTCCTGCCCCTGCCAGACGTCGTCGTTGTCGAGGTCCAAGCACGCGCCGGTCTGATAGTCGTACGGCATCTCGCCGGTGTAGTTGCCGCCGGTGCCATAGCGACACACGACCATCGTACCGCCGGACCACGGCAGGTTGGAGATGCCATTGCCGCACCACGCCACGGCGCATCCGACCTCACTGGTGTCGTCCCACACCATCTGCGTGTAGTGACCGACCATCCCGCCCGTCGTCTGCCCGGTGGTGAAGCCGAAGTCGAAGTCGTACCGCTCATCGCCCCAGGCCTGAACAGACTCCGTCACGCTGGCGAGCGTCGGCTGCACGGTCGTCGCGTAGAGGTTCTCGCCGACGTAGCTGAACTTCGGGTTGTCGCGGGTCGGGTCGTGGCCCCAGAAGCACTCGCGGGCGTAGACGGCGGCGTCCTGCGCGAGGCTCTCGTTCCACGACAGCGGCTGAACGCCGACGCGCCAGCGAAAGTAGTTGTGCAAGCGCGTCATTCCCGCGAGGTTCCCCGCTTCGGGGTCCACAGCGGGCACCGGGCTGTAGGTGCAATCATCGGGCGTCGTCTCGTTGCAGTCGTCGTCGACCCCATTGCCGATCACCTCGGTCGCATCGGCGTGCACGCCGGCCGCGTCATCGGCGCAGTCCTCGCGGACCGTCGTGTAGGCATCGCAGCCCGTGAAGAAGCCGTCGCCGTCGCTGTCGACGCAGGTCGAGCAGGCGCCCCAGTTGTTGGGGTCGCCGTCGGCGCAGTCCGGACCGAGAATCCCGACATACGCGTCGCACAGCCCGAGGTAGCCGTCGCCGTCCTCGTCGATACACGTCGCGCAGGCGCCCCAGTTGTTGGCATCGCCGTCGTTGCAGTCGGGGGTCACTCCGCCGAAGTCCACGCAATCGACTGACCAGCCGTCGCCATCGAGGTCCACGCACCCTTCCCCATCCATCACCGTCGGTTGATCCACGACGTTCGGCGTGCCGTCGGGGTTCATCGTCGTGGGACGGACGTCGTCCGACGTGATGACGACGACGGCCTCTTCCTCGTCGGCGGGAACACAGCCGACGACCAACAGTGACGCGGAGATCAGGAACTTGAACAGGTTGAAGCGCATACATACACCTACATGGCATTACAGGCCCGTGGAATTAGCGACTTGAAGGGGCGAAGTCAACAGATGCCGTGGCACTTGTTCGACGCGGATGAGGGTGCGACCCTGAACGAAATGAGCGACCCCACCATCCCGAACGGCACGATGCTCGACGCGCGATTTCGCGTGGATGGCGTCCTTGGAGCGGGCGGATTCGCGACCGTCTACGACGGGATCGACGCGACGACTGGCGCGCGCGTCGCGATCAAGGTCCTGCACGAGAGCCATGCCGAATCCGGGGTGTCTCGAGCGCGCTTCGAGCGCGAAATCCAAGCCGTGTCCCAGCTTCGAAGCCCACACACGGTCCGTCTGCTGTCGCACGGCGAAGCCACCAACGGCACGCCGTTCATCGTGTTCGAACATGTCCCGGGCCGCGACCTGCTTCAAGTGCTGCAGGCGCGGGGCCCGATGGAGCCAGCGCTCGTGGTCCACATCCTGCGCCAGATCCTGCACTCCCTGCACGAGGCGCATCTGGCCGGGATCATCCATCGAGACATCAAACCCGGGAACATCCGCGTGTTCAGCACGACGGAGGACGCGTGGTCCGTCAAAGTGCTCGATTTCGGCATCGTCCGACTCGACGACGCGGACCAGGCGGTGCTCACGCGGGCCGGCGAGATGGTTGGCACCCCGCGCTACATGTCGCCCGAACAGCTCCTCAGTCAGCCCCTGGGGCCCGCGAGCGACATCTACAGCCTCGGGGTCGTGGTCGTGGAGATGTTGCTCGGCAGCGATGCGATTCAGGGCTACGGGCTGACGGACCAGCTCACGCGATTGCAGACCGGGCATCTGTTCTCGACGGCGGGTCAACACGCGAAGCTCCAGCGGCTCGTCGAACGGATGACCGCGCGCAACGTGAAGGACCGGTTCGCCACCGCCCACGCGGTGCTCGCCGCTCTCGACGTCAGCACCGGCGGTCCTACCGCGGCTGCGCCGCCGGCGGAGACCGAACCGATGCGGGCCCCGCCACCGCTGCCGCCGCTGGACCTGCCCAGTCGCGTCGAACCGACCCACGTGGCCGTCGGCGTTCTGTCGGTGCTGCTCCTCGGCGCGCTCGGCTATATCGTCGTCGAGGAGACCCGTGCGGACCCGTCGGTCGCGCCGCCACCGACGCGCCGCGCGCTCAGCAGCGGGTTCGCGAAGGGAGACCGTCCGTCCGAACCCCCGACGGTCGCGCCGACGGTCGCTGACGCGGGGCGCGCCCCGCCCGCCAGCGGCTGCGGTGAGGACCCGGGATGGACCGGCGACCGCCACTTCGCGCTTCGGGTGGACAATTCCGCGCTGTCGCTGGGCATCGATCGCACCTACATGGTGCACCTCCCCGCGAGATACGAGAGCACACGGGCCTACCCCCTCGTGATGCTCTTCCAGACGGCGGTGTATCCGCGGTCATCGTTCGTGCATTCCAGCGGCGCACACGACCTGGCGGACCGCGAGGGCTTCATCGTGCTGTCGTTTGACAAGATCGACGACACCACAGTCTTCCAACCGGGCGACCACGCTCTCGTCCGCGCGGCGCTCAGTGAGACCGCCGCACTGGCCTGCGTCGACCCGCAGCGGCTGTTCGCCGTGGCGCACGGGTTGGGCGGCCAATTCGCCCGCGAAGTAGCGTGTGAAGTCCCGCTCGCCGGGCTCGCCACGGCCGGCGACTGGGTGTCTCCGGGCCCCGTGAAGTGTGAGGGGGCCGTCCCGTTCATCCGCATTGTGGGCCACGAGGACCTCTACGCCCCGATCGACGGGGGTCGCAACTGCATGGGGGATGCGATGAAGAGCCTGGCGCAGATCGAGGCGGATTGGCGCATCAAGAACAAATGCGATGATGCCCAGACGACCTGGCTGAAGCGGGGCAGCAGCACCTGCACCACGTGGGGCTGCGCGGAGGCGCCGTTCGTGAGCTGCCGGATCGCGGGCGGCCACTTCTGGCCCGGAGCGACGCCGGGGATCGAGCTGCCGCTGTGCGCCCGGCCGGTGGCGAACTTCCCGATCATGGACACGATCTGGAAGTTTTTCGAGGAACAGCCCTCGAGCCCGGCCGTGAAATGAGCCGTCAGCTCTCGGCGTAGACCTCGAGAACATCCTCGCCGTCGACGTCGACAAAGATCGTGTCGCCGTTGGTCGCGTCACCGCTCAAGATGAGCTTCGCGACCGAACCCTCGATGAGCCGCTCGATCGTCTGACGCATCGGCCGCGCACCCAACTCGGGATCGAAGCCGCCGTTGCGCACGAGGAACTGCACGACGCCATCGGAGAATCGCAGCTCGATGCCGCTCTCCTCTCGCAGGCGGCGAGCCGTCGACGCGAGCTGCAGCGCCGCGATCCGCGCGACTTCCGAGCGCGACAACGCCTGGAACACCAGGCGTTCGTCGATGCGGTTCCACAGCTCGGCGGGGAAGTGCGACTTCGCGACGTCGAGGACCGCGCCGGTGAGCGATGCATCGGGCGAATCCGGGGTCGCCTCCGCACCGAATCCAATGCGTCCCGAGCTGCGGTGCTCCGAAAACAGCGAGGCACCGAGGTTCGAGGTCATCACGATGACGCTGTTGGAGAAGTCGACATGGCGACCACGCCCATCCGTGAGGCGCCCCTCGTCGAGCAGTTGCAGCAGCACGTTGAGCACGTCGGGATGCGCTTTCTCGATCTCGTCGAGCAGCACGATCTGGTACGGACGGCGGCGAACCGCCTCGGTCAGCTGGCCGCCGGCTTCGAATCCGACGTAGCCGGGGGGCGCTCCGATGAGACGCGCCACCGAGTGGGACTCCATGAACTCCGACATGTCGAAACGCACGACGGCATCGCGATCGTAGAACAGGAAATCCGCGAGCACCTTCACCAGTTCGGTCTTGCCCACGCCCGTCGGTCCGAGGAACAGCATGCTCCCAATGGGCCGCTGGCTGCGGAAGCCGGCGTAGTTGCGTCGGATCACTTCGCACACCGCCTCGACGACATGGTCGTGACCGACGATGCCGAGGCTCAGGTGGGATTCCATTTTCAGGAATCGCTCGCGGTCGGACTGCGTCAGACGCTCCGGCGGCAAGCAGGCCAGTTCGGCCACGATCGCCGCGATCTCGTCGCGGCCCACGGTCGGCGAACCGATCCGTGCCGCACGCGACCCCGCGAGGTCGAGTACGCCGATCGCCTTGTCCGGCAGCCGGCGCTCGTGGATGAAGCGTTGCGACAGGCGCACGGCTGCGACTAACGCCTCATCATCGTACGAGACACCGTGGTGCTCTTCGTAATGCGGTCGGATGCCCTCGATGATGAGCGCCGCGATGTCGGCCTCCGGCTCTTCGACAAACACGACATCGAAGCGCCGCTCGAACGCCGGGTCGGCCTCGACGAACTTCCGGAACTCGTCCGAGGTCGTCGCGCCAATACAGGGGAACTCGCCGCGCGCGAGCGCGGTCTTGAGCTCGCCCGACGCGTCCGCGCCGTCGCCGCCGCCGCCGGCGTTCATCCAGGTGTGAATCTCGTCGAGGAAGACGATGACGTCGCCCCCGGCACGGGCGACCTCGTCCTTCAAGGCGACAATCCGCTCGGCGAACGCGCCGCGCAGGTGCGTGCCGCCCACGAGCCGACCGATCTCGAGCTCGACGATCGCTCGCTTGCCGATCCGGTTATCCGCCCGCGCGAGTTCGACGAACTTGCGCGCGAGTCCCTCCACAATCGCGGTCTTGCCGACGCCCGCTTCGCCCACCAGCAGTGGGTTGTTGGACCGGCGCTTCCCGATGATGTCGATCAGCTGCGTGACTTCCTTGTCACGGCCGACGACCTCATCAATTCGCCCCATCGCGGCCTCCATCGTGAGGTTACGACCGAACTTGTGCAACGTGGGGTACTGGTCAGGATCGAGGCGATAGGCCTCCGCGAGGCCTTCGTTGCCGAGCTCGAGGGGGCGTTCCCGCTCCGCGGAGCGTGCGAGGTCGACCGATTCCGTCGAGTCATCGTCGTGTGGTGTTGCAGTGCGAGCCTCGACGTCCGCGCGACTCTGCGCTTCCATCTCCGCCGTCTCGCGTTTGCGGCGCTCGTCGAGCACCTCTTGGCGACGCTTGAACAAGCTGCCGGCGAGCTTTCGTGCCGTCTCGCGGGCCTCGTCGAGAGCCGCGTCGCGCCGCTCCTCTTCGGTCTCGGTCTCTTCGACCGGAGTCGGCGCGCGTCGAATCGCGATCTCGACGTCGGGCGCCTTGGGGACCGGCATCTCGCGGGTCGACGACGACCGCGCGGGCGGCGAGGTCGCGGCGAGCACCGGCGGGGTCGTCGGCGTCCGCTCACGCTCGATCGTGGTCGTCTCCGAGCGCCGGGCGCTGGCGTCGATCCGCAATCCCGGATGAAAGCCAATCGGACTCGGTGCGTGCTCGCGCATCGGGATCTGGCGGGCCACCGCGGGCGCCGTCGCGAACATCACCTCGTTGTCCACGAAGCGGCGCGGCAGCGACCGAGACCCCGTCGCGTAGCTCATCACCGCGGTGCGAACCACAGCGACCTCCACACCGGTGTCTTCGAGCAGCCGATACGCGTGACTCGACGCCTCTCGGACGAGCGCGGCGAGCAGATGCAGGCTGTTCACGGCCTCGGCGCCGGAGCCCTTCGCGATGCGGTCACCGCGCGTCTCCACCCGCTCCAGCAGCTCGGGCTCTTCGTCGGGGTACGTGCCCAGCGCCTCGAGCAGCGCGTCGACTGTGATATTGCGATCCGTCAGGAAAATCGCCGCCCGGTTGGGCACCGTGAACAACGCGAGCAACAGCTGCGCAGTCGACGGCGTCCGGCCGGCTTTCCGGGCGATATCCCGGGCCTGAGTTTGGATCGCGACGAGTTCCCGACTACGGGGTATCGACATCCTTGTCTTCTCCATCGCACCGAGGCCATTCCTTGGCCTCTCCGGTGCCCGAACCCCGCGATTGGTCTCGTGGATCGAACACTCGGTGGTTGTGGCTTCCGAGCAAATGCGGTAATGCCTGCAACGAAGCTAGCACACGATGATCGGTGCAGCAAAGCCTTCTTCTCCTACGATGGGCTGGGTTCGTGAACCGTACGTACTCGAACAAGAAATTCATCATCGACACCAATCAGGCCCCCCGAGCGATCGGTCCGTACTCCCAGGGGATCTCGTTTGGCGGACTGGTGTTCGTCTCCGGTCAGATCCCGGTCGATCCGCAGAGCGGCGAGATCGCGATGGGAGGGATCGAGGCGCAGACGCGTCAGGTGATGAACAACCTGCAAGCGGTGCTGATGGCGGCCGGGTTGGACTTCAGCCACGTCTTGAAGACGACCGTGTTCCTGCGGAACATGAACGACTACTCCCTGATGAACGACGTGTACGGGCTGTACTTCGATTACAGCCCCCCCGCCCGCGCCTGTGTCGAGGTGAGCCGGCTTCCCAAGGACGTGCTCGTCGAAGTCGAATGCATTGCCGCGGCGCCCACCGACTACGAAGACCGCGTCGGCGGCGCGGTCGACACCGAGGCCGACCACGGCACCCCGGACCAATGGGAAGCCGAGCACATCGCCGCGGCCCAGGCCACCCACGCCACGATCCCCAACAAACTCGCGCCGAAGGCCCGCGCGGAAGCCGCGCTGTCCGGCGACGACCACGAGCTGGGACACGAACCCTCCGAAGTCGAGGTCCTCGATGCCCTCGACGCCCTGCAGGAAGGCGACGACCGAGAAGCTGAAGAATTGGATGAGAGTTCGGTCATCGAAGAAGAAGACGACCCTCGGACCGTGCCCCCCGCCCCGAAGACCCCGCCGCTGGTGGCGGCGAGCGCCGGCCCCCGCCCTGCTCCGCCGCGAATCGCGAAGCTCAAGCTGCCCAAGCGCGACAAGATCGCCGGCGATTCGGAGAGCGAGAGCGAGAGTGAAGCTGAAGCGCCGGTTGAGGAAACGTAAGCCGCCCGGTCAGTCGTCGCGCCCCCGCTTCACAACCTGTCGCGAACGCGCCGTCAGCGCGCGGTAGATCTCGAGCGCGCTCGGCTCCACGTCCACCATCGCCGCGAGGTGCTGAGTAATCGTCACCTCATCCCCCCGGGCCACCGGACCAGTGAGCGCCTGCGACGGCGGCAGCGACGTGAGATTGTTCAGCGACGAGTGCGCGAGGGGCAGCAACATTCGGCGAGCCTCGGACGGCGTGAGCCCCGCGGTTTCTGCCATCTCGAACGCGACGTCCATCAGCGCCACCACGAGGCCCGCAGAAGTCACCGCGGCGGCGTGGTAGAGGATCTTGCGCTCTGCGGCGATGGTGACGGGTTCCACACCGACGAGCGACAGCCAGGCGCGAGCCCAGCTCAGCCCCGACGGGTGTCCTTCAATCGTCCACGCCGCCTCGCCGAACTGAGCGACAGCCTCGGCCGGCTGCGCGATCGCGAGCAACGGATGCACCGAGGCGACGGGGGCGGTGATCCCGCACTCACTCAGTAACGTGCTCGCGAGACTCCCCGAGCAGTGCACGACGAGCGCGGCATCGTCGGAGAACGCGGCCATGCGGGTGGCGACCTCCGCGAGCGCGTCGTCGGATACCGTGAGAAAGACCGCCGCTCCAGCCACATGGGGGGCGAGGCTCTCGATCGGGCCGGTGAGCTGGTGCGTCGCGCCAACCGCGGGCTCGCGCGATCGATCCCACACCGTCCGGACTTCGACGCCGATGTGTTGAGCGAACAACGCCAGGGCGCTGCCGACCCGGCCACAACCGACGATGACCCACGGCGTCTGGGCGTCCGGCGGGCGGTTCATTCGGGATAGATGAGGCAGGCCGCCCGTCGTTCGTCGAACAGCTTGCGGCGGCTCGACTCGATGTGCGCGAGCTCCACCGGGTCTTGACCGTCCTCGAGTCCCTTGCGCAGCACGGGGTCGCCGATCAGCAGATCGATGGCGAGCTTGTCACCCACGTACTCGTAGGCCTCCTCGCGCCACCGGAAGTCCTCGGGGTAGCCGGCCTGAAGTTCGCTCAACAGGCAGAACGTCATCGTGATGCTTTCGAACCGCGACCGGTCCGTCACGTGGACTTGGGCGCCGGCACACGTGGCTCCACCGTGCTTCTGAAACTTCGGCCGAAACGAGACTTCGCGAAACTGGCAGCCCGGCAAATCGTAGGCGCGCATCCGGTCACACAGGCGAGCCGCGTCGATCCACGGCGCTCCAAACAACTCGAACGGGCGCGTCGTGCCTCGACCTTCGCTGATGTTCGTCCCCTCCAGGATGCACTGCCCCGGATACGTGACCGCCGTTTCGAGCGTCGGCATGTTCGGGCTGGGCATCACCCACGGTAGCCCCGTCTCGTCGAACCACATTCCGCGGCGGTACCCTTCGAGTTCGACGACGGTCAGGTCACACTGCCAGCCGCCGAAGCGATCGAAGAAGCGCGCGGCTTCGCCGGTCGTCATCCCGTGGCGCACCGCCATCGGCTGCATTCCGACGAAGCTCTTGTACTCGTCGAGCAACACGTTGCCCTCGACCTTCGTCGCGTCAATGGGATTCGGGCGGTCCAACACCCAGACGTCGATACCGGCCTCGCCGCACGCGTCCATCATCAGGCCGATCGTGTAGATGTAGGTGTAGTACCGGGCGCCGATGTCTTGGATATCGGCAATGACCACGTCGAGCCCATCGAGGTCGGCGGGCTTCGGTTTGAGACTGTCGAACGTGTGGCCGTACAACGATACCGTGGGGATGCCGGTGATCGGGTCGACGTTCTCGACGACCACTTCCATATCCTGCGCCTCACCGCGCACGCCGTGCTCGGGACCAAAGAGCCGGACGATGTTCACGCCGGCATCGCGCAAGGCGTCGACTGCGTGTCGCAGTCCGTTGGTCACGCTCGTCGGGTTGACCAACAGTCCGACGCGCCGTCCCTTCAGCTGCCCCAGGCGAGTCGAGTCGCCCAACAATACGTCGAGCCCCGTGCGAACACTCATCCGTTGTCTCCGTCATCACCCTTGGGTCTGGCACCCATGAGCCCGGCGAGGTCGACGCCCTGAACCTGACCCGGTGCCTGCGGCTTCGTGTCTTGGCCCGGCATCAACTCGCCCCAACCTTGACCGGAGCTGTCGTCATCAGGCATCGGCTTGCCTTGGAGGAACGCGCTCATCAAGTTGAGCTGCTGGGCGAGGCCCGCCTGCAACTCGTGACCGGAGACCGTCTTCCATACGTAGTCGCGGTTGCCGGCGATGACTTCCTGCACGCCGTCTTCCAGATCCTCGACGGGCTTGATGTAGCGGTGAATCAGGATCACCAGCAGCACCACGCCAAACAGGATGAAGAGCACGCCGGTCAACAGGACGTCGACGCGAAGAGAGTTCATCGGTGCCTTCGCCGCCGTGATGCTTGCGACCGCCGCGACACCCACCGGCGTGCCGCCGGTCGACAGCGGGCGCGAGACCGCGAGATAGGGGACCCCGTCGACGACAATCTCGGTAATGTCGGCCGGTTCAGCACCGGTCAGGCCGCCGCCTGCCATCGCTGCGGCGACGCTGAGCTGTCGGGCGGAGCCAAACGTCGAGCCGACGATCGTGTCGCCACGATAGAAGACGAGGTGCACCGATTCGTCGTCAGGGGCGATTCCGAAGAGTTCGCGCTTTCGCTTGGCGAGCCCGTCGTTAACCATCGCGCCCAGGACGACGACACCAGCGGGCGCCTCGTCGGCGGTCCGACGCAGCGGGGCGATCGCGACGCGATACAGCCGCTTCTCCTCGCCGGGCTTGAACGACCACATCCAGTACGCCGCCCGCGCTTCCCCGCCCTTGGCCACTTCGGCGACTTCGGGGAACTGCTTGGCGACATCCGCGCCGAACCACGAGTACAGGTCCTTGCCCAATGCCGCGACGCCTTTGCCCTTCTCGTCGAGGACCATGAACATGTCGAGTTCATGCGGCTCGCGAGCCAACACCGACCGCGACTCGGCGCGCTTCGAGCTCTCCGCCTTGGCGATGTCGTCGAGGTGGAACTTCTGCGCCTTGAGCTTCTCGTCGGCGTCGAGGTGTCGCTGCCCCTCGAAGTCCGCGCCGTTCGGCTTGGCTTCCGCCTCGCCCTCTTCGCCTTCGACGGCCTTGCCGACAAACTCGCCCTGCAACGAACGGTAGAGCCGATCGGACCGCCCCACGAACTGCGCACGCGCGATGAGACTGGCCTCCTCGAGGTGCGCGCTTTGCTCCGCACCGACCACCGCCTGCTGCAGCGTCGCGGAGGTCTGCGAGACGGCAAGGTCGCCTACGCTCATGTGAATCAGCCCGACGGCGGCCCCGGTCAACAGGCCGACGAGCACGATGTAAACGATAGATACTTTCACGGGAAGCATGAGCTTCTCCTTGCATTCCGCTGATTTCGAAGTGGCGCTGGAGTGTAAACCGCGCGGCGCCCTTCCTCAAGTGCGCTTCGGGCCCGCTTCAGGCGGAGGCCTTCCAGCGCTCTTCGAGTTGCCGCTCCAACCATTCCGTCAGACGGCGGTAGTCCGTCGCCCCACGACTGTCCGGGGAGTACTCGAAGATCGTCTGCTGGTGTTGCGGCGCCTCCTTCAACCGGGTGTTCACCCGAATCGGCGGCAGCACCTTGTCATGAAAGTGACCCTTTAACGTTCGGACCGACTCGTCGCTGATGTTGTTCCGCATGTCGTAGAACGTGGGCAGGATCCCCATGATGCTAATCGGGTGCAGCAGCACCTGATTGACGTTCTTGAGGGTCTTCATGACCTGCTTGACCCCCACGAGGCTCAGATAGTCGCACGAGACCGGAATGATGAGGTGGTCGGCGAACGTCAGGGCATTCATGTTGAGGATCGACAGGCTCGGACCGCAATCCAGCAGGATGAAGTCGTACCCGTTCTCATCGACCAGGCACTCGCGGAGCAGCTTGTCGCGGCTCTCGCTCATGCGAGCCAGCACGATTTCAGCCGAGGCCAGCGTCTCGTTGCCGACGACGATGTCCAGATTCGGCCGCGCCTGCACCACGCACTCGCGCAGCGGCTTCTTGTCGATGAGCAGGTGGTACAACGTGTGGGTGCCCGTGGTGCCCAGACTGATGCCGACGTGGCCCTGGCTGTCGACGTCGATGACGAGGACCTTATGTCCGGCCTCGGCGAGCCCGGCGGCGAGGTTGACGGTGGTCGTGGTCTTGCCGGTGCCGCCCTTCTGGTTGAGGACCGCGATTCGCATCGGCCCCCGTTCCTGTTGGACGACGCGCCGCCGAACCTGACTCACGGCCGGCTCGCGGCACTCCATGCTGCAGAAGTGGCTCACCGTACCGGCGGCTTCCACGCGCTGAAACGCATAGCGTGGTTCGAACGGCGTCGCGCACGTCGAGCACTCGACCTGGCCGCGCGAGGCTTGCTCTTCGCCGCGGCAGGACTGCGTACAGTAGTAGATGACACCGTCGTCACGGTGTTCGATCTGCATGCGGAATTTGACCAGGAACTCTTTGCCGCAGACGCAGCACTTCTTCAGTGCGTTCGACATCCTTGTCTCCTCGGCGCCGGGCCCCCCGAGAGTGGGTGTGCCCTTCCTTGCGCGGTGTGAAAGTGTCTGTGCGGAGACTATGAAATTGGACTCAACCCGGCAAGCGCTTTGTCCGTCGTTCGAACACGACGAGGGCGACGACACCGAGCAGGACCGCAAACCAGAGCGTCGCGAGCCGGATCAGATAGGTCGCCGTCGTCGCCGCGATCTCGTCGGCGAACACCCCAAACAGCAGCAGCGCCCCAATCATGCTGCCCTCGGTCACGCCCAGCCCGCCCGGCAAGAAGCTCACGGCGCCCAAGATGGTCGTCATCGCATACACAAACGCGGCGAGGCGAGGCCCGGGATCCGCCCCCAACGTGTTCAGGATCCACAGGAACGCCGCCGCTTCCATCGACCAGGACAGGACGCTCAGCGCCGTGCCCAGAATCAGCGGGCGCAGTTCGATGAGCCGACGCATCGACCCGTACGCTTCGTCGAGCTTCGGCCGCACTCGCGGGGCGAATCTATCCACCACCCCCAGGGCGCGCACGACCCATGTCGGTGAGGCGAGGAACGCGATCCCGGCGACCAGCAGCGCGAGGATCGCGACGAATGCCCAACGGCCGTAGTCGAACACGCCGATCCCCACGCCCGCGATCACGAACAGGCCCAGCAAATCCGTGAGGCGTTCGGCGATCACGATCGGCGCGGTGTGCGCGACCGGGATTCCGTGGCTGCGCTGCAGCAAGACGCTCTTGAGGACCTCCCCGACTTTGCCCGGCGTGATCGACATCGTCAGGCCGGCCAGGAAGACGACGACGCTGTCGCGCCACGCGACCTCACAGCCGAGGCGCCTCAGGTAGTAGTGCCACTTCGACCAGCGAAACCCGTAGTTGACGATGCTCGCGCCCAGCGCCCCCAGAAAGACCGCCAACGGGAACGCGACGAGGTGCTCCAGAAGCGCCTGCACGTCGGTGACGAGCGCGATCAGCGCATACACCACGACGCCCATCACGCAACCGGCAAGGACTCGGCGACCGAGTTTGTCCGCTTCTGGAGCCGTCATCCGAGAATGAATCCGGGGCGTGGACTTTGCGTCATGGGCGGTTGTTGGCTACCATCGGGCGGCCTCACTGGCCAAGTCGGACACGGATGATGGCACCCAAACTCATACAGCTGCTCCTCTTCACCATCGCCACCTCGGGATGCGCGTATGGCTACGCGGGTAAGGAGGCGAAGCGCCGGTCGGAGCGAGAGTACAAGTCGAACGTGAAGGTCGTCACGATCAAAGAGGCCCCCGACGAACCTGACGAGCCCGACCCGCCCAAACCCACGGAGCCCGAGTCGGCATGCGGCCGGCCCACGTTCGAGATCTTCTTCTACACGTCCACCTCGCAGCTCACCAAGACCGTCGATTGTGACAAGCGCACCGTCGTGGACACTCAGAACACGACCATCCACGAAGCGGCGTACGCCGAGGCTCAATCCGCGGGACTTCCCGAGGCCGTCTGGTACCTGCTCGTCGATCCGAAAGGCGCGCGGCCCAACTACCTGAACAACGCGCAGCTCCTGAAATTGTCCCGCGGTTTCAGCATCGACTACTACGGGCGCGATGCCGCACGAGACCTGCTCGTGTATCTGTATCAGCAAGAAGACGTTCGGTAGTGCCGTTGACACCCGCGCCGGTACGAATCTAGGCTCGGGATTCGGGCCTTCTCGTAACACCTTGATCGACAGGCGTATGACCGACGACCTCGAACTACAAATCCAGGACATGCCGGACGCCATCGAGGTGCCGACCGCGGCCAGCGCCACCAGCGACGCGACCCTCGCGACGTTGATGGACGCCGACATGCGCGAGGAGGTCAAGCGGGGTCGACGCTGCTTCACGTCGCTGGAGCGGCTCACGAGCCTGCAGATGACCTACCCGCCCGGCCATCCGATCATTGAGGAAGCCGCGCACACCTCCGCGAATGTGTTTCGGGACTTGTTCGAGGTCACCGACCGTCTCTCCGTCATGATCTACTCCCACACGATGAAGTTGCTCGGAACCGAGCACGTCGTCTGGGAGACCGACGATCCGCGCGACTACTGCTGGGTCCTCAGCCGTGACGGCGTCTATCTGATTCACCTGCTGGCGGGCGTGACGGCGGCTGAGATTCGACAGTTCGTCGACATCCTCAACGACCTCGTCGACGAGAAGGACCTCACCAAAGACGCCGTGTCGGCGCTGTTCGAAGCGTCGCTACGCTACATCTCCTACGATGCGATCGACGAGTCGATGGCGCAGCTCGCCAACCTCGACATCGACATGAGGAACCGCGATACCAAGGAAGAACAGGAGCTCATCGACGAGCTGATCGAGAAGGCCTTCGACAAGGAGAAGAAGGATAACCTCACCCCGGAACAGGCTGCCAGGAAGCAGGCCGAGCAGTTCAACATCCGCATGGAGAAGCGGGCCCAGCGCCAGGAGCGCATGGAGTTCGGCTCACGCGAGTTCCTGACCCTGACCCCCGAACAGCAGCAGCACCTGCGCGAGCTCAAGCGCGGCTTCACCGATCACTCCGAACTCGAACATCGCGAAGGCGAAATCCTCGCCGCGATCCTCGGTGCGCAGCCTAAGCCGAGGCTGCGGGACCTCTCCGTCGAACAGATCGCCGAGGTGATGGGGGCGCTACTCGAGACCAAGCAGCCGTGGGAGTGCCTCGACTTCCTCAAGCTCATCCACCAGTGGCGGGAGGGATTCGACGACGCGACCTCCGAGCAGCTGAAATCGGTCGTCGCCGAGTGCTTCACGGCCAAACGGATCGCGCAGCTCATCAAGCTCCTCGCCACGGGGGGCGACACCCAGCGACGGTCCATTCTGCAGATGTTCAACGCCCTGCAGTTCGACAGCGTCAATCGCGACATCATCCAGATGCTGGCGTGGTCGCTCTCCGACGAGATCGTCCTCGATCTGACGCGCTACCTTCGCGAGCGCTCGAAGTTCAACCTGCAGTTCCTCATGGAAGGCGTGTTCGAGCTCGAGCCGCAGTTCACCACGCCGCTGCTGGAGATCGCGCGCGAGCATATGCCGCGGTCCCGCCCGATCTTTATCAAGCTCCTGCAGACGCCGGTGGAGCCGGAGCTGAAGGTCCATGCCGTCCAGGCGCTCGCCGGCCACATCAAGCCCGACGAAGCGAAGAAGCTGCTGTCCCCGCTGCTGCGAGCGTCGAACGACAAGATCCGACTCGCCGCGCTGCGCGGCCTCAACGACGCCGCCCCGCAAATGGTCGCCGCCTCGTTGGCGCCGATGATGAACGACAAGTTGCGCGAACGGCCCGAAGAAGAGGTCCGGGAGATGGCGACGCTGTTCGTGAAACACGGCGGACAACTCGCGGTCGAGAAGACCAAAGAGCTGATCCAGGTCGGCAAGTTCGCAGGCGACAAGGAGCGCGAGGTCGCCCTGTTGCTCGTGAAGGTGCTCGCGCGCGACGCGTCTGCGGTCGCGATCGAGATCCTGACCGAGACCGCGAAAGATTGGAAGATCCACGGCAAGGTCCGGACCGCCTGCCAAGAGTTCCTCGACATTCTCACGCGCTGAGACGGGCATAGATGAACGAGAACGACGAAAACATGGCGTATGGCGAGGTGAACCTCGACCCCGACTCTCCCACCGAGATCCATGCGGGGCTGGGCTCGGAGAGCTCCGTCATGCGCGCGCAGTCGAAGTCCGTCGACTACTTCGAGGCCGACGAGTTCTCCGAAGACCCCGGCAACGCTCAGGTGTTCGGCCGTACGTTCGTCTTCTCCATCTACAAGATCATGAAGTTCGGCACGATCTACGAGGTCGAACACAACCAGACGCGAATCGCGATCGCGGAGTTCCTCGCCTTTTTCAAACGCGCGATGATGGCGCTCGACGACCCGGAACTGTCGATCCTGATTCGCGACGAGCTCGGCATCGTCAACGGCGAGCCCCTGCGGCTCAAGCGACGCGCCCAGTCGCGCCTGAACGAGCTGCGCGAGTTGTTCGCCGGTGCCACGATCAAAGGACTGCTGCTGCACGAGGACATGACGGTCGACGACCTGACGAAGTTCCTCGTGGAACTGAAGAAGGCGGTGCGGTCCGGTGGCGAGGGCATGGAGCACGTCCAGATCCCCACGATCAAGATCGAGCACGGCGCTCCATCGCGGAACCTGCTCGAAGCGATCATGAACGTGGACAAGGGCCTGTACGTCCTGCACGTCTACATTCGCGGCCTCGTGAAGATGAAGAACCTGCACGACATGGTGCGCGACCAACAAGACGCCGACGTGCCGACCGGTGTCGTGCGCCGGATCATGCAGAGCGTGGCCGAACTGCTGGCCGACGAGGACTATACGATCCTCGGTTTGCTCAGCATGCGCATGGTGCCGCCCGATCTGGCGACCCACTCGATGAACACCGCGATCTACGTGATGCTGCTGGGCGACCGGCTCAGTCTGACGCCGCAGATGACCTCGTTCATCGCGATGTCGGTCATCTACCAGGACCTCGACCGCATCGTGGGCATCTCCGTCGCACAGCGCGATCGTGAGACGGGGCTCGACCCCGACCGTCAGTTCTCGGCGAACCTCCGCGATGTCGCGCGGATGCTGGGCCGCGTCCGCGGCGACGTCATCTCGACGTTGCGCGTGCTCGTGACCTACGAGCGAGGTTGTCCGTTCGAAAAGCGGATGGCGAATCCGTTCTACCGGCGCCCGCGCTCACTGCATCTCGTGTCCCGGATGATCGATCTCTGCCGGACCTACGACCTGCTCATCCAGGGCCTCGAAGGCTACAAGACGCGCCGCCCCGACCTCGCTGTCGAGTACGTGCAAAGCCGGCGCGGGGAGGTCTTCGATCCATCACTCGTCGACCTGCTGACGTCCACCCTCGGCGTCTATCCGATCGGGACCACCGTTCAGCTTACGACGGGGGAAAAGGCGGTGGTCATCAAGACGCCGGACCCGGCCAAAGACCCGCGCCGCCCCGTCTTGCGCATGCTGAACGCCGAGAACGCCGCCGTGATCGACCTCGGCCAGCCGCAGTTTCTGCACATCGAGATTGTCGGTTCGGTGGACATCGACCCGGGAGAAATCACGGTCTCGAAGGTGTTCCTGCTGAGCTAGCGGGTCGCCTCGATCACGCCGCGCTCCAACAGGACGCAGAAGACGGCCAGCGTCTCCAGCCGCGACATCCCGCTGAGTTCCAGCAGGTCCTCGTAAGTCATCATCCCATCGATCTGGCTCATGACGTAGCCCGCGCGATGATCGAGATCGAGGTCCGACATTGCGCTCAACTCGACGGCTAAGACCGGCGTGCGGGTCAGGTCCCCCAAGCGCTCCAGCCGCGCGAGCTCCAACTGCGATTCGAGTTGATCGCGCAACTCTTCGGCCTCGGGGTTCGCCCCGCGCGAGAGCACTTTCTTGGTGATATCGAGCGCTGCGTCGAGCTCACCCGCGGTGCGCAGCCGACGCGCCTCCAACACAATCGCGTTCAGATTCGTGTGGATGTGGCTGCTCGCCGCGTCCGAGATTCTCGCCGCCGCGACCGGCAGATGCGCGGTACCCGTCGGCGCATCATTCCCGAATGGGTTGGTCTGCGCCGCGTGCACCGATCCGCGGATCGGCTCGCCGCGGTACTGCTCCCCGTTGGACGCCTCGGCCGCCAGCGCTTCCGCCATCTCGAAAAACATGTCCTCGGGATCCTGCGCCGGAAGTGCGCGCAGTGGCGTCAGTTCGCGATTACGCTCCGCGGTCACCTTGTCGCCCCGTCGCACCGAGGCGTCGAGCGTGGGTTGTTGCGCGGGGTCAACCGCCGGTTCCTCGGAACTGGCAAAGTCGTCCTCGAATCCGAAGTCGAAGCCCACGGCGGGCGGCGGCGTCGTATCGGCTCGAAAGGTGCCGCCCTTGGGCTCTTCGGCGTCCGACAGCTCGGGCCCCACGCTGGCGATCTCGCCGGAGGTGTCCGCCGGCGGCAGACGTTCGAGCGAAGGAGCGGGCTCCTCCGGCGCGTGCCTCACCTGCGATGTCCCGCTGTCAAACGGCGTCTCGTTCGCGGTCGCCTCGGCGGCGGCGGACCGACCGGGCACATTCGGCGTCAGGTTGGGGCGCGTCTCGCGGTTCGGATCGGAAGGCTCGGTGGGCACGCCCTTCGCCGCCTCGTCGAGGCTCTGGGAGAGCGAACGCTGCTCGAGGTCGGCCGCCACCTGCGCGGGCCGGACGAGATTGAATCGACCGCTCAGCACGTGGGGGCGGCCCCCCGGCGACACGTGCGGTCCCGCCGCCGCGTCAGAGTTTGGCGCCGCGTCGTTCTCCGTCGCGGCGCCCACCGAGGCGTCCTGATCGTCGTGCTCTGCTGACGGTTCGTCCGTCACGGGCTCGCGGAAACTGCTGCCGCCGACCTCCATGAACGCATCGTCCACGTCGAAGTCGAACCCCCCGGCAAACGGGTCCTCCTCGGAACGCAGCTCCGCGAGTTGCTCACCCGCCCACTGCAGCAACGCGTCGAATGCACGGACCTCGAACAACACCTGCGCCGCCACCAGCGCGTCCGCGTCGAACTGGTGCTCGCGCAGCTTCGCCAGCCAGATCGCGGCCTCGTCGCCATCGGCGAGCTCAGCGGCGGCCTCCAGTTCCTCGAGGTGCTCGATCAGCACGGAGTTGTAGTCCTCGAGTGCCATGGTCCCTTATCTAGCCCCTTCGACGACACCCTTGAAGGCATGAAATGCGCGTTCCAATGCCTCGTTCGTGGTCGTCAGGGCCGCCAGGTCGGCTCCCTCCAGCGCGCCACGGGCGTTCGTCACGGCCTCTTCGGCGCGCTCTCGCGCCTGCGTGACGAGCTTGTCCGAGTTGGACTTCGCCGTCGTGACGAGCTTCTCCATCTCGCGCACCGTCTTGCGAATCGATGCGCGCTGATTCTCGATCTCCTCTCCCTCTTTCAACTGGAGCAGGTACCCCTCGTTCTCGGAGATCATCGCCTGGATCTCGTCCTCGGTGAGACCGGACGTCGCAGTGACCGTGATCGACTGCTCTTTGCCGGTGTCCTGATCTTTGGCGAACACGCTCACGATCCCGTCCGCAGAGATGTCGAACGAGACCTCGATCGTCACCTCGGCCGCCGGCGCGGCGCGCAAGCCGCTCAGCACGAACTCGCCGAGGAGTTCGTTCTCTTCGGCCCGCGAGGACTCACCCTGCGCCACGACGATCTTGATCGACGTCTGGTTCGCGCGGATCGTCGTGAACTCTTTGGTCTCATTGGTGGGAATCGTCGTGTTTGCATCGATGATGCGCTCGAAACCCCCGCCGTGGACCATGATGCCCAGGGAGTGCGGCGTCACATCGAGCAGCAAGACGTCTTCGCTCTTCTCCACGAGTGCTGCAGCTTGAATCGCCGCGCCCACGGCGACGGCTTCGTCGGGGTGGACGCTCTTCGCCGGGTCACGTCCGAAGTACTCGCGGACCACGGCCTGAATCTTCGGCATGCGCGTCATACCGCCGACCAGAATCACGTCGTCGATGTCCTCGACGTCGAGGCCGGCCTCCTGCAACGTGGCCTGCGAGATCTTGACCGTGCGCTGCGCGAGGTCCGCGACGAGCTCCTCGAACACATCACGCGATAGCGTCGTCTGGAGGTGCAGCGCCTCGCCTCCATCTTTGGTGTAGATGAACGGCAAGCTGATCTCGGTGTCCTGCATCGTCGTCAGCTCGATCTTCGCCTTCTCCGCCGCATCTCGGAGTCGTTGGAGCGACATCTCGTCGCGTCGAAGATCAACCTCGTGCTCCCGAGCAAACTCGTACGCGAGATGCTCGATGATGCGAGCATCGAAGTCCTCGCCGCCGAGGAACGTGTCGCCGGCGGTGCTCAGGACGTCGAACACGCCATTGCTGATCTCGAGGACCGAGATGTCAAAGGTGCCGCCGCCGAGATCGTAGATCGCCACGGTCGCATCAAGGTCGCGTCCATAGCCGTAGGCGAGTGCGGCGGAGGTCGGCTCGTTGATGATCCGTAGCACGTCGAGACCCGCGATGCGGCCGGCGTCTTTCGTCGCCTGCCGCTGCAAGTCGTTGAAGTACGCCGGCACCGTGACGACCGCCGCATTGACGGGCTCGCCGGTGTACTCCTCGGCGACCAGTTTCATCTCTTGCAAGATGATGCTCGAGACCTCGGGCAGGCTGTATTCCTTGCCGCGCAGCACGATGCGGACGTCTTCGTGCGGTCCGGACACGATTTCGTACGGGCAGGTCTCCAGGCAGTGCACGACCGCCGGGGACCCCCACTTGCGACCGATCAGGCGTTTCGCCGCGTAGACCGTATGGCGCGCGTTGGTGATCGCCTGCCGTTTGGCCATCTGACCGACGAGCCGCCGACCCGATTCGGAGATCGCGACGATACTGGGGGTGGTCTTGTAGCCGCCCTTATTGGGGATGACTTTCGGGACTCCCGCTTCGACGATTGCCACACAAGAGTTCGTCGTTCCGAGGTCGATGCCGACAACACGTTCCATCTGCGCTACTCCTTTGAGTGACTCGTCATTTCTGAGAGCGAACACGCTCTAAATGCACGCGAATCGACGGATCGCCGGGCGCGATTTGCTCTGCTTCCCCGAACGCTGCTGCCGCTTCGACCAACATTTGATTCTTTTCGTAAATCTGGCCCAACACAAGGCGGGGCTCCACTTCCAGTGGCAGTTGCCTGACGGCCGCTCTGGCGAGTGATGCAGCTTCGTCCAGTTGCTGGTTCGCGCGCAACAAGAGACTTGCCGCTTTGACGAAGCCGTGGGGATCGCGCCGCAGGGACGCGATCTTCTTGAACTCGGCGGCGGCCTGCGCGAACTGCCCTTGCTGTTCGAGCTGCTCGGCCCGACGCTCCAGCATGTCCGCCGCCTGGCCGCGCTTGCGGTCATCCTCGGCCGACGCCTGCGCCAGCATCGCGCGGGCGTGCTCGAGCGCTTCGTCGTACTCGGCGCGGTTCTTGTTTTTCGACAGTGTTTGATAGCCCTTCGTGACAAACCGAAAGATGGCGTCGACCCGACTGGCCATCTCTCCGACGTCGTCGCGGAAGAACTTGTCCGGATGGAAGCGCTTGGACATCTCGAAGTACGACGATCGAATCGTCTTGCGGTCCGCCGTGTGTTCGACGCCAAACAGCTGATAAAAATCCACGTACTCGAGATGGTCGAACACGAAGTCCACTTCGTGTTGGACCTCCTCTTCGACCCCCGGCACACGAGCGTGGCTCGAGCTGTACCGGTGGAAGTCGACGGGAAACAGGTCGTAGCTGGCCGCGTTGACCTTCTTCGCCTCTCGCGGAGGGGCCACCGCGGCCCTCGCCGCGGCAGGCTTCGCCGCGGGGGCCGCGTTCTTGCCATGGTCGCGCTTCACCGGCGCCTTGCCGGTCAAACGGTCGATATGGGCCGGCGAGTCGGGCATGAACAGGTCATCGTCCTCGTCGTCCGGGGCCAGCGTGTCGAACGACGAGACCACGGGGGCGGGCCGAGCTTCGGCCGCCGCGGCGGCTGCCGGCTGGTGGTCGATTTCGAACGGCTCCTCGTCGTACTGGAGGGGCTCGATCGCAATCACCTCGCTCTCGGGCGCCATTTCGAACGGTTCGGACGCCAGGGCGAGCGGCTCGAGCTCGAGTTCCTCGTCGTCGTCGCCGTCATCGTCGTCGCCGTAGCTGTACCGAGACGCCGAGACATCCGGCACGGCGGCGAACGCCATCTCTTCGGCACCCAGGACATAGGTCCGGTCATTCGGTGCAGCCACTTCCGATGCGGCCGACGGCGCCGGCACGGGTTTCGCGGGCTCTCGAACTGCGGAACGGACCGGATTGCCGTTCGCGTCCACGACGTGGAGCAAGCCGACGTCGAGCAGCACTTCGATCGCGGCCAGCGTCTTTTCACGCCCGAGGCCGCTCGTCGTGCACAACTGAGCGACCGAGACCGCGCCCTTGACCCTCGAGAACACGAGGAAATCCTGGGGACTCGGCTGCGCCGTCAGGGCCTTGTAGTCCACGCCGGGCTTCGGAGCGAGCAGTTGTGCGTCATCAATCAAGTTCGAGCCAGCGGCAAGAAGGCGCAAATTGCGCGTTCGACTCCAGTCGTGACCACAAGTTCGAATGGAGTTTGGGTGTTTAAAATACTGCGTGATCCCCGCCTTTGACAAGGGCGGTTCCCACCTCAGATCGTCGCGAGTGCCGCGTCGAACCGCTCCAGCGCCGTCGCGACGTCGCTCGGCCCGATCACGAGCGGCGGTACGAAGCGAACGGTGGTGCCGCCCGCCGTGTTCACGAGCAAGCCCTGCTGGCGGGCAGCGGCGGCGGCTCGCGTCGCGATGTCGCCTTCACATTCGGCGCCGACCATGAGGCCGCGACCGCGAACCGCAGTGATGAAACTGCGCCGACTCGCGATTTCGCGCAGGCCATCGACGAGCTCCGCCCCGCGCGCCCGCGCATTTGCCGCGAGGTCGTCGCGTTCGATGACGTGCAAGACGGTGTTCGCCGCCGCACACGCCAGCGGGTTGCCGCCGAACGTGCTCGCGTGGCTGCCCTTCACGAATCCTGCGAAGACGTCGTTGCGCGCCATCATCGCACCGATCGGCACGCCGCCGCCCAGGCCCTTGGCGAGGCAGATGATGTCGGGCGCTACGCCGTAGGCTTCGTACGCGAACAAGGTTCCGGTGCGGCCAATCCCCGTCTGCACTTCGTCGAAGATCAGCAGCAAGCCCTCGCGATCGCACAGCGCCCGCAACCCGGTCAGAAACTCGGGGTCCGCGGGCCGCACGCCGCCCTCCCCCTGCACCGGCTCCACAATCACGGCCGCGGTGCGTTCGTTGACGAGGGCCTCGACGGACGCCAGATCGTTGAACTCCGCGTAGTTGTGTCCTGGGGGGAGCGGTTCAAATCCCGCGTGGTACTTCGGCTGCCCCGTCGCCGTGATCGAGGCGAGCGTGCGGCCGTGGAACGAGTGGTTCATCGAAATGTACTCGTAGCGATCCACGCCCGCGACGGCCCGCTGGTATCGGCGCGCGAGCTTCATCGCCGCTTCGGTGGCCTCGGTGCCCGAATTGCACAGGAACACCCGATCGGCAAACGACTTGGCCGCCAGCGTCTCCATCAGATCGATCTGCGGCTCGGTGTAGAACATGTTCGAGACGTGCATCACTTTGCGGACCTGCTGCTCGATCGCGGCCGTGAGCTCGGGGTGCGCGTACCCGAGCGTCGCCACCGCGATGCCGGCCACGAAGTCGAGGTACTCCCGCCCATCGGTATCCCACAGACGGACGCCCTCCCCGCGCTCAATGACGAGGCCCGGCCCGTAGGTCGGGCAATTGTGCGCGTCCCCGCGCTCCAGCAGCGTCTGGGTGAAGTCCTGGTGTGCGATGGGTTCGGTGGTCATAGAATGTACCTGCTGAGGTCCTGATTACGCAGGACGCCCGCGAGCCGAGCCTCCACGTAGGTGGCGTCGATCACGACTTCGCCGGGCTCGAGTTCGGGGGCCGTGAACGACAGATCTTCGAATACCTTCTCCAGAATCGTATGCAAGCGCCGCGCGCCGATATCCTCGAGCGAGTCGTTCACGCGCTCGGCGATGTCTGCGATCTTGGCGATCGCGCTGGGCTCAAAGCGCACCGCGATCCCCTCCGTGCGCAAGAGTTCGGCGTACTGCCGAGTCAGCGCGTTCGTCGGCTCGGTCAAGATACGCTCGAAGTCGGCGCGATTCAGGCTGCGCAGCTCGACCCGAATCGGAAACCGCCCCTGTAACTCGGGGATCAAGTCTGACGGCTTGGTCACGTGGAACGCGCCGGCGGCGATGAACAGGACGTGGTCCGTCTTCACGCCTCCGTACTTCGTCGTCACGGTGGAGCCCTCGACGATCGGCAGCAGGTCCCGCTGTACGCCCTCGCGCGAGATGTCCGGCCCCACGCCGCCGCCGCCGCCCGCGACTTTGTCGATCTCGTCGATGAAGATGATTCCGGACTGCTCGGTGCGACGCAGCGCTTCGGTCTGGATGGCGTCCATGTCGAGCAAGCGCCCCGCCTCTTCCTTGAGCACGACGCGCATCGCCTCGCGCACCCGCATTCGGCGCTTGCGGCGCCGGGTCGGAAACAGGTTGCCGATCATGGCCGCGAGATCCATTTGCTCGGCGCCCTGTTGGCCCCCCAACATCCCGAGGATCTGGCCGCCGCCGGCATCCGCGACTTCGAGTTCCACGTGGTCTTCATCGAATTCGCCGCTGCGCAATCGGACGCGCAGGCTGTCGTTCACGCTGGTCCTCGGGCGGTCGTGCGCCTCGACGGTGCCGTCGCTGCCCGCGACGAACGTCTTCTTCGACGCGCTGCCGTCGAGCGCTTCGCGCTCCACGGAGCGCGGCTTCAGCAGCGGCAGGATGCGATCCTCGGCCGCTTCGCGCGCGCGATGCTCGACGCGCGCCTCGTGTTCGGCACGCACCAGCGCGACCCCCACCTCCACGAGGTCGCGGACCATGCTCTCGACATCGCGACCGACGTAGCCGACTTCGGTGAACTTCGACGCCTCCACTTTGTGGAACGGCGCGCGTGCGAGCCGCGCGAGGCGCCGCGCGATCTCGGTCTTCCCCACGCCGGTCGGCCCGATCATGATGATGTTCTTCGGCACGATCTCGTCGCGCAGATCCTCGTCGACCTGCTGGCGACGCCACCGGTTGCGCAGCGCGATCGCCACCGCGCGTTTCGCCTCCTCCTGGCCGACGATGTAGCGGTCGAGTTCCACCACGATCTCGCGGGGGGTCAGGTCGGCGTGCTCGCGTAAAAAAGGCTCAGTCCCCACCGCCGAGCTCCTCGATCGTAAACTGATCGTTGGTGAACACGCAGATCTCGGCGGCGATGCGCATTGAGGCGAGGCAAATCTCGCGCGGGCCGAGGTCTGTCTCCCGGGCCAGCGCACGCGCGGACGCCAACGCATAGTGCCCGCCCGACCCAATCGCCGCGATGCTCTCCTCGGGCTCGATCACGTCGCCCGTCCCACTGATCAGCAAGGTGCGCTCGCGGTCGGCGGCGATCAACAGCGCCTCCAGCCGCCGCAGCGTGCGGTCCGTCCGCCACTCTTTGGCGAGCTCCACCGCGGCACGCGACAGGTTGTTGCCGTGCTTGCGCAGCTTCTCTTCCAGCTTCTCGTACAGGGTCATCGCGTCGGCCGTCGAGCCCGCGAAGCCGCACAACACATCGTTGTCGTGGATGCGTCGCACCTTGCGGGCCGTCGCCTTGACCACCACGCGCTCTCCCAGCGTCACCTGGCCGTCGCCGATCACGACGACGTGCTTTCCACGGCGAACACTGAGAATCGTTGTTCCATGAAACATGTGCCCAGCATGCACCTCGCCGCATCGATCGGCAAGTGCGAGGCCCGCCTCGCGGGCGCGGCGCGGTTCACGCGCGCATTCGCTCGGTGCGCTCGAATCAGGGCGCGGACGTCAGCTCCGCGACCTTCGTCGGCGACTTCACTTGGATATAGGCGAACACGACACCGTAGGTGTGCCACGGCGAGTTGGGCACCTTGTACGGGGCCACGACGACCGCGATATCCAGCGGGACCGCGTCCAAAATCTCGCTCGGCAGGTCGATCTTGGTCGGGTCGTGCACTTCGGCGTAGTAGACCATCGCGCGCTTGCCGGGCCGGGCGTTGGCCACCGCATTGACGAGGCTATACGCGGCGTGATGCAGCTCGATCTCCCCCGCGGCGAGCTTCTTGGCGAGGTCGTCGGCCACGCTGTTGATCTGCGCAATCTTCATCGGCTTAGCGTTGCCCCGCGCCTCCCTGGCGTCGCTGACGTAGTCCAGAAAACGGTTGACCCGTCGGACGTGAGATTCGTCGGGAACGAACGCCCATCCGTGCACGACGCCGCCCACCACGCGAGCGTCGGCATCGAAGTGGGGTCCGATCGACAACGTCGCGATCTCCGGCCCGAACAACACGTCGCGGGCCCCCGGGCGCGCCGCGAGGTCCGTGACGAGGTCATCGGGGCCGCCGTTGACCCACACCGTGTAGAACGACCCGCTGATGATCGCGCCCTCGACCTCCCATCCCGCGAGCAGGCCGAAGGCAATGTCATGAAGCGTCTTCTGGTCACCCGACATCGACGCCCCCCAGTAATACGGGGCCAGCTGTGTGGCGAGGTCCGACTGTTTCGGCGCCAGCGTCACCGGCGAGAGCCGCGCCTGGGCCCGCAACGCGTTGATCCCGTCCAGCATCCGCTGCTGCATCGCTCCGGACTCGCTGTCGAACGACACCGAGTCCATCGGTGCGACCCGCGCCGGCAGCACGACCTCGGGAGTCTCGACGCCCTCCACCGCGGGTTCTGCGGCGACCCGCGTCAGGCGGGGGTGCTCCCCCAGCACAAACGTGTCCGCCAACACACCCGACGGCCACACACGCTGCCACAGCCGCGACGACGCGATGAGATCGCCCTTTCGACGGGTGTACAGCTCAAAGCCCGCGTCGACGTCGCCGACTCGCGCCTGACAGCCCAGCCGAAACGCGGGCAGCTCGGCGGGCAGCGCGTGACACTCCGACCACTCGTAGTCGCCGACATTGATGGAACCGCTGACGACCTCGATGCCCTCGACGAAGAAGCGCCCGGCGACCTCGATGCTCCCCGTCGGGGTGCGCATCGGCATCGGCTCGAGGTGCAGCGCGCGCCGGCCGCCGGCGAACATGGCAACGCCGCGCTCGCCGTTGGACCCGAACCAGGCGCCGATCTCCGGATTGGACAGGCTCTGCGTCATCTTCTCCAACGCCTGGCGGGCATGATCGATCGCTTTGCCCTCCTCCTTCGCCGCCTTCCATGTCACCGGCTGCGTCCAGAACGTCCAGGCCGACGACGTCGTCTCCGACGTGACGCCGCATCGATGCTCCATGAACCGCTTCAGGCTCTTCTCCGGCGTCCCCCCATACGCGAGATAAAACTCCCCAAGCTGGTGGGCGAGGCATTGCATCGCCTCACTCGCGACGCCGTTCTTCGCCTTTGCGGCGACCTCGGTGGCGAGCTTGTCCAACTCGTTGACCGGCACGTGGGCCGCCGCACCGATCGTGTCGGGCAGCGGCTCCGACAGCACCCATTCGCTCACGCGAATGTCGTCGACCTTCGTGAACACCGCCGTCGGCTGAGGGCGCGCCTCGATCTTGGCGAGCGCCTCGCGCGGCGGAAATGGGTCGACGCGCTTGAGGGGCTTGAATCCCCCGGTTGACGCGCACCCGGCGCCCAACGCGAGCAACGCGGCAATGTGGAGTGGTTTCATGCGGTTCCCCGAACTCGATGGTTGTTTCGGGGCAGCCTAGTTGCGCGCTCGGCGGAACGTCAATCCGAACAACGTCCTAGCTCGCTAGGAGCGCTCGACGCGATAGACGCCTTTGATCTTCTCGATCTTGCGCATCGCCAACTGCAGCTGATCGAGGTCCTTGACGAGCACCTCGAACGTGTTGACGGCCCGCTGGTCATCGGTCGTCAGGCAGTGCGCCTGAGAGATGTTCACGCCACTGTCGGAGAACGACTGGGAGATGTTCGCGAGCAGGCCGGGTTTGTCCGTACAGTACACGCGGATGTTCACGGCGTGGCGCTGGTCGGACTCCTTGCCGGCCCAGCGCACCGGGATCATGCGCTCGCGCTCCATGTGCGAGATCTTGTCGCAATCGCGTTTGTGCACGCTCAGTCCGCGGCCGCGGGTCACGAAGCCCGCGATGTCGTCGCCGGGCACCGGGGCACAGCATTTCGCGAACGTGACCATGATGTCCTCGATCCCGTCGAGGATGACGCCCTGGCCCGCGCCCGTGGTGCGGTTCGTGAACTTTCCCCAGAGCTGACTGAGCTTCTGAGTCGTCGTCGGCTTCTCTTCGCTGGGGAAGATCTTCAGCGCGATCGTGTCCGGCATCGTTTTGCCGTAGCCCACGTCGGCGAGCATCTCATCGATGTTGTGGAACTTCGCACTGCGGGCGGCTTCGAGCAGCTTGCCGTTGTTCTCCATCGCTCGAACATTGGACCCGTGTTTCTTGAGTTCCTTGTCGAGTAGTTCCCGTCCCAACTCCCGCGAGCGCTCCCGATTCTCGGCGCGCACGGCGTTGCGAATCTTCGTGCGCGCGCGCCCGGTGGTGACGAACGACAGCCAGTCCTTGCTCGGACGCTGGTTCTTGCTCGTCATGATCTCGCAGATGTCGCCGGTCTTGAGCTCGTAGCGCAACGGCACGATCTGGCCGTTGACCTTGGAGCCCGAGCAGTGGTTGCCGACCTCGGTATGGATCGCGAACGCGAAGTCCACGCAGGTCGCCCCCTGGGGCAAACCCTTGACGTCACCGGCCGGGGTGAAGACGTAGACCTCGTCGTGGAAGAGGTCGATCTTCACCGACTCGAGGAACTCGTAGGGGTCGTCGGAGTCCTGATGGTCCTCCATCAGCTGATGCAGCCACGCGAACTTCTCGTCGTGCTGATCGGGGATCGCCTTGCCCTCCTTGTACAGCCAGTGCGCGGCGATGCCTTCCTCGGCGACTTTGTGCATGTCGTCGGTGCGAATCTGGATCTCGATGCGCTCCTGATACGGCCCGATGACGGAGGTGTGCAGCGACTGATAGCCGTTGGGCTTCGGAATCGCGATGTAGTCCTTGAAGCGGCCCGGGATCGGCTTCCAAAGGTTGTGCACGAGCCCCAGCGCCTCGTAACACTGGGCCTTCTCCGGCACGACGATGCGGAACGCGAGCACGTCGAAGACCTGCTCGAACTCGATCTGCTGGGCGCGCATCTTGCGGAAGATCGACCAGAAGTTTTTCGGACGCCCCTGCACATCGGCCGAAATCTCGTTCTCGCGCAGCAGCTCATCCAGAATCTTGATGACCTCGCGGATGAACGCCTCGCGCTCCCGCTTCTTGCGCGAGACCGACTCCGCGATCTCGTAGTACGGCTCGGGAAACAGGTACCGGAACGAAAGGTCCTCGAGCTCGGTTTTGATCCAGCTGATCCCCAGGCGATGCGCGATCGGCGCGTAGATCTCCATCGTCTCCTGCGAGATCCGCTCCTGCTTGAGCTCCGGCATGTGCCGCAACGTGCGCATGTTGTGGAGGCGGTCGGCCAGCTTGACCAAGATCACCCGCAGGTCGCGCGACATCGCGATGATCATCTTGCGGAAGTTCTCCGCCTGCGCCTCCTCCCGGGTGTTGAACTCGAGCTTGGACAGCTTCGTGACGCCATCGACGAGGAACGCGACATCGGCGTCGAACAGTTCCTTGAGCTCCGCGACCGACGTATCGGTGTCCTCCACCGTGTCGTGCAGCAGCCCCGCGACGAGGCTCGCGGTGTCGAGGCGCAGCTCGGCGATGATGTCCATCACCTCGAGCGGGTGCGACATGTACGGCTCGCCAGACTTGCGCACCTGGCCTTCGTGCATCATCAGTCCGAACTCGAACGCACGCCGAATCGGTTCGAGGTCCGGATCGGGGTGGTATGCGCGGACCTTGTCGAGAATCGTCTCGAGCCGCTTTCTGAGTTCTGCTTCGTGGGGTTTTGTCATCGCGCTCTTAATTGCCTGCGCCGGAACGGCTGCTCGGTGGCAGGCCGACGTCGTCGCGCCAAGGCCATCGTATCGGAGTGCGATTTCGGCGGCAATAAAGTGTCCGCGCCAAATCGACCCCACGCGGCCCGAGGGCTACCATAGGGCGATGAACGATATGGAACGCCACATTGACGACTTCGCGGACTATCTGCGCGCCGAACGCGGCGCGAGCCCCGAAACGACCCGCGCGTACGCGTCCGATCTCGCGCAGCTGACGGAGTGGCTCGCCCCGCTCCACCCCGCAGGCATTGACGCAAACGCCGTCGAGCCCGACCAACTTCGAGGGTTCGTCGCGGCACGATTCGATGAAAACCAGCCCTCATCGATTGCCCGAAAGGTCTCCGCCATTCGTTCGTTCTTTCGATTTCTGCACAAGAAAGGCGTGATTGTTGCGAACCCCTCGGACGTGTTGCAGACCCCCAAAGTTCGGATCCCGCTGAAGAACTACCTCAACGTCGACGAGGTCTTCCTGCTCCTCGACGGGGCTCGACCCGACAGTGCGCTGGGCATCCGCGACATGGCCATGTGGGAGCTCGGCTACGGCTGCGGGCTACGCATCTCCGAGATCGCGGGCCTCGACCTCGGTCACATCGATCTGCGCGAGGCGTGGCTCCGTACGATCGGCAAGGGCGACAAAGAGCGCGTTGTGCCGGTGGGCGGCAAGGCGCTCGCCGCGGTCGAGCGCTATCTGGCGGTCCGCGGCGAGCTCACGGCCGCCGACACCCCGGCGGGCGCGCTGTTCCTGAATTTTCGCGGGGGACGACTCACGACGCGAAGCATTCGCCGGCTGTTCAAGGATCATTTGATTCAGGCGGGCCTCGACACCTCGATCACGCCGCACGGCCTGCGCCACTCCTTCGCCACCCACCTGTTGGATTCTGGCGCCGATCTGCGCGGGATTCAGGAGTTGCTCGGCCACTCGAGCCTCTCGACGACCCAGCGCTACACCCACGTCTCCATCGACCGGCTCGCCGATGCCTACGACGCCGCGCATCCGCGTGCGAAGAAGTCAGACTAGGTCGGCGTACAATCGCGCGATCTCGACCAGCGCCTTGTCGCGGTCGCCGTTGACCAATCGCGCATCCGCGAACTTCTCGAGCTCGGCGATCTCATCGCTCGCGGCCTGCAGTCGTCGCGCGATGACGGCGTCCGAATCGGTCCGCCGCGCCCTCAGCCGCTGTTCGAGCTGCTCCATCGACGGAGGCAACACCAGGACCACGGTCGCGCAACTACCGAACCGCTCGCGCAGCTGCATCGCGCCCTGATAGTCGATGTCGAAGATGACGCTGTGGCCGCGCCCCCAGGCCTCCTCGATCGTGGCGACCGAGGTCCCATAGAAGTTGCCGTGCACGCCCGCCCATTCGGCAAACTCGCCAGCGTCGCGCATCCTCTCGAACTCCTCGACGCTGATGAAGTGGTAATCCACGCCGTCGACCTCCCCTTCGCGGGGGCGCCTCGTCGTGAAGGACACCGAAAACTCGAGGGTCGCATCGATCTCCAACAGGTGATGGGCGAGCGTCGTCTTGCCCACGCCGGACGGTCCGCACAGGATGAAGAGAGAGCCTCGATTCGGATGGTCACTCAATGTTGGCGGCCTGCTCGCGCATCTGCTCGATGGCGGTCTTCATCGCGATCACGTGGTCGGTGATCGCGAGCGACCCCGACTTCGACCCGGTGGTGTTGGCTTCGCGAATGAGTTCTTGAAGATAGAAGTCGACCTGCTTTCCCACCGCCCCGACCGCCGGGGCGGCGAACACTTCGCGCAGTTTCTCGACGTGCGAGGCGGCACGCTGCAGCTCTTCGGAGACGTCGGAGCGGTCGGCGTACAGCGCGACCTCGTGCAGGATCGCCCGTTCGTCGAGCTCCCCCACGTCGAATCGCGCCAGCGCTTCGCGAACGCGTTGCTCGAGTCGCATGCGGTACTCGTCGGCGACCTCGGCCGCGGCGGCGTTGATGCCGATCACCCGCCGATCCACCTCGCTGACGAGCTCTTCCATCGTCACCGCGAGGCGCTCCCCCTCCTGTTGACGCGATGCCGCGAGCTCCTCGAGCGCGGCGCGAATCGTGGCCTTGAACGGCCCGAGTTCCACCGGCAGCGCGACCTCGCGCGTGCCATCGACGACCTCGGCGAACCCGAGGACGTCCGCGGCGGTCGGTGGTGCGAGTTCCGCCTCTTGGGCCGCCCGACGGAGCTCCGCCGCGACGCTCGCGAACTTGTCGAAGTTGATGCGCCCCGTGGACTCGCCGGGGGCCGCCGATACGTCGACGCGAACCTCGATGCGGCCGCGGAACAGCGTCGCGCGGACGGTCTCCTGAACGAACGGCTCGACCCAGTTCCAATCCCGCGGGGCCCAGACCTTCACGTCGAGGCCGCGGTGATTGACGCTGCGGCACTCAGCCTTCAGCGTCCACCCCTCGTGGGTCGACTCTGCGGATCCGAACCCGGTCATGCTGTGGATGCTCATGGCGGCGCCCCGCGGCGATTAGGCTTCGACTTTCTGCTCCGACTCCTCACTGACCCAGTCCCCGGCCTTTTCGCCGGCTGAGCGCTCGAGTTTCTTCGCATCGTCGGGCTCCCCGTCATCTTCGCCCTTGAGCCCCTTCTGGAAGTTGCGCGCCCCGAGGCCGAGCTGTTTGGCGGCGGCCGGCAGTTTGCCCAACCCGAAAAGCATCACGATGATCACGAGGATGATGAGCAGTTCCGTTGTTCCAAGACCAAACATTCCCGTCCTCCTGGGCCGAGGCGGCCCCGACTATCCGCGGTCTTCCCACCGCTTCAACGCAGCGCGCGCAGCCTGCTGCTCGGCTTCCTTCTTGGAGTGGCCCTCGCCTTCACCGAGCGCGTCGTCCTCGACGGCGACGGACGCCACGAACACCCGTTCGTGGGCGGGGCCAAGCTCCGCGATGATATCATACTTCGGCCGGAATGCCCCTTTTGCCTGAACCAGTCGCTGCAATCGACTCTTGTGGTCTTCGGGCGGCGCCGACGGCTCGCACGCCGCGATCGCGTCGGCCTGCAGCCGCAAGATCACTTCCCGTGCCGCGACGAGTCCCCCGTCGAGGTAAATGGCGGCCAACACGGCTTCGTACGCGTCGGCGAGGACCGACGCCTTTTCGCGGCCCCCGGACAGGATCTCGCCGCGACCCAAGCGCACGAACGACCCCAGCTCCAGGGCCTGGGCCACTTCCTTGAGTGCGCCTTCATTGACGAGCGAGGCGAGCCAGCTCGACAGGCTGCCCTCCTCGGCGTCGGGGAACAGCTCGAACATCCGCTCCGCCACGACGAGCCCCAACACCGAGTCGCCCAGAAACTCCAAGCGCTGGTTGTTGTCCTCCACCGCTTCGACCTCGTTGGCGTAGGAGCGGTGCGTGAGAGCTCGCGCCAGCAGCGCCACGTCGGTGAACTTGTAGCCAAGGCGCTGTTCGAGCTCGTCGATCGCCTCGACGTGGTCGTACGGACTCGAGCTCATGCGCGCGCCTCTTCGATCGAGCCGCCCCCGAGCACTTCGTCCCCGCGGTAGAACACCGCTGCCTGACCGGGGGTCACGGCATCCTGCGGATTCTCGAACTCCACGAACGCCGTCGACGCCTGCGCGCCCACGGTGACGAGCGCGGGCACCGCCGCGCTGCGGTAACGAATCCGCACCTCGCACTCCATCGGCCCGGGTGGGCGCTCGAACGACAGCCAGTTGCAGCCTTCCGCCACGAAGCCGCGCATCGACAGCGACGACTGCGGACCGAGCACCACCGTGCCATCATTGGGTCGAATCGCTTTGACGTACAGCGGCTCCGAGTACCCGATGCCGAGCCCTTTGCGCTGTCCGATCGTGAAGCGATGAATGCCGTCGTGGTCGCCCAGATGTTGGCCATTCTCGTGCATGAACTTGCCGGGCACCGTCTGCGACTTCGACAACCGGTCTTCGACGAACTCGCGATAGCTGCGCCCGGTCACGAAGCAGATCTCCTGGCTCTCTGGCTTATCCGCGGTCTCGAGGTTCATCGCATGGGCTCGCGCGCGAACCTCGGCCTTCGTCATCTCGCCCAACGGGAACATGATCCGGCCCAGCGCCTCGCGCGGAAGCCCGAACAGGAAATAGGACTGGTCCTTCGACTCGTCCAAACCCTTGCGCAACACTGGAACTTCACCGCTGCGATCGATCCGCGCGTAGTGCCCGGTCGCCAGATACGACGACCCGAGCGCCAGCGAGCGACGCAGCAGGATGTCGAACTTCAAGTGATTGTTGCAGGCCACGCACGGGTTCGGCGTCCGCCCACGCTCGTACTCGGCCACAAAGTAGTCGATCACCGTCTCTTCGAACTCTCGTTCGTAATTCGCGACATAGAACGGGATGTCCAGCGAATCGGCGACCATTCGGGCGTCGAACAGGTCGTCGGGGGAGCAGCAGCTCTTCGTGTACTGCTCCTGCGGGGTCGAATACAGCCGCATCGCGATGCCGACCGCCTCATAGCCCTGCTCTGCGACCAGCCCCGCGGCAACGCTGCTGTCGACGCCGCCGGACATCGCGATGACCACGCGGTCGGCGACAGCGGCGCGAATCTCGTGGTCGTCCTCCAACATGGGTGGGGGAACGGAGCAGCTCTGATTGTTCAAGTCGGTCGTCATCGGTACCTCAACGCGCGCGGAGTCAACCAGAATCAGGTCGAAACGTCAATTGCGCGTATCGCGGCCTCGCCGGCCGCGACCACCTTGCCGGGTACGATCACGCCTTTGTAGAACACGACCTGCAGGGGAAGCTCGACCTCGAGCTTCTCGCGATCCGCCTTGAGTCGTTCCGAGACCACGAGCACGAACGGCTGCTCGATCGCGTCCAACATCTCGATACGCCGGCGCAGATACGCGGCCCGCCAGAAGCTGACCACCTCGACGGCGACATCAACTCCATCCGGCGAACGCAACACGTAGTCGGCGACGATCACCTCGCCGTCGCGCAGCTTCACCAGCGTCCCGCGGCGCTCCAGTGTCCAGTCGTGGGTGTCGACTTCGCCGAAGCGCTGCTCAAACCACTTCTCTTCGTCGGTTCTCCACTGTCCGCGCGCGCGATAATGCGACACGAGGCCCTGACCGCTCTTCAGTTCAAACTGGCGCTCGCTGCGCTTCCACTCGACGTCGGCGAGCAACGTCCAGTCGTCGAGCAACACGAGGGCAGGCAGAAACACCGCCATCTGCAGGCCGTACTTTCGTGTCAACTTGAAGAGCGACGCCGGCCCGTCGACCTCGACCTGAAGCTCTCCGTCCACTTCCTGCGCGCGATGCATCAGGCCGTGAAACTTCAAGGTGCTCATGAGGTATCGGAGGCGGTCCGGGTCGGGTCGCTCCAGTCGAATCAACAACCTGCGGGCGCGGTACAGCACCGCTTGGGCCAGGCCGAGGTTGTAGCGATGCAACAGGTCCACGACGTCAATGTCGTCGAATGTCGTCAGAATCTGGCGGTCCGCGAGATCGGCATACAGCGAGGTTGAGATCTCATCGGCCGTCGCCTCGAACTCCACGGCGAGCGCCGCCAGCACCTCGAGCCGCCGTTCCGCGTCCATCGGCCGCCCGTCGAAAGCGATCTCGAAGGCGCGCCGCCGGAGCTCGGGGCCGTCGATGGCAGTGGCCGGTGCGAACGCGCTGCGATCATCGAGCAGTTTGGCGAGGCCACGCCAGAACAGGAAGTCGGTGCCGTGACCGACGATCGTATCCACGGCGTCGCTCAGTTCGCCGGCCGGACGGCCGACGCCCGCACGGTACAAACCGACGAGCTGGGTCGCCGCGCCGACGATCTCGTCGGTGTGCTTGACGTACTGTGGCTTGACGAAGCCCTTTTGCACCCGCGCGCGAAGGAGGTCAGCGGTAAGCATCGTGCTCCCGGCGGCGCTGGCTCTGGTGCGCCTCGACCGAGTCCGCGGTCACGAGCTCGTACAGCCGCGCGCGTTTGTCCTTGCCGCGCCGAAGGATGCGACCGAGCCGCTGCACGTGTTCGCGCACCGAGCCCGTGCCGGACAGCACGATCGCCACATTGGCGGCCGGCACATCGACGCCTTCGTTCAGCACCCGACTCGTGACGACCACGCGATACGCGCCGTTGGAGAACCGCTCCAAGATCTCGGAGCGCTCCGCCAGCGGCGTCTGGTGGGTGATCGCGGGACACAGGAACCGCTCGCTGATCTCGTAGACCGTCGCATTGTCATTCGCGAAGACGATCGTGCGGTCCTGCCAATGCTGGCCCAGAAGCGTCTCGAGCGCGTCGATCTTGGCGCGGTGCCCCAGCGCGAGTCGCTTCTGGCGCTGATGGGCCTTGAGGGCCGAACGCCCCTCCTCGGAGCGACTCGTCGCGGCGAGGAAGCGCTGCCACCCGCCTGATGACCCGACGCGAATGCCGTACTTCTCCACGAACCCGCGGTACTCACCGCGCGCTTCGTCGTAGATCTGCCGGTCGACCTCGTCCATCTCCACATCGACGGTCTCGATGTCGTAGTCCGCGAGAATGTCCCCGGCCAACGACTTGATGCCAAGTTGAAACACCGTGGGACCCACGAGGTCGGCGAGCTGGGCGTGGCGGCCATCGTCGCGCTCCAGCGTCGCCGTGAGCCCTAGTCGAAACGGCGCGATCACGTGTTCTGCCGCCTGGCGAAACAGGTCGCCGGGCAGGTGATGCACCTCGTCGAAGATCACGAGACCGAAGCGGTTCCCGAGCCGCTCCATGTGAATCGCCGCCGAGTCGTAGGTCGAGACCGTGAGCCGCTCGACGTCGTGCCGACCACCCCCGAGCGCGCCCACGGGCGCGCCAAAGGCCTCCCCGAGGCGCCGAATCCACTGATCGACGAGATCCAGCGTCGGGGCGACGACGAGCGTGTCGCGCTGCACGCTCTCGATCGCCATCTCCGCGAGGTAGCTCTTCCCCGATCCGGTGGGCAAGACGACGATGCCGCGCTTGCCCCCGCTCAACCACGCCCGGTGCGCGTCGTCCTGATGCTCGTGCGGCTGGAGGTCCCGCTGCAGCGTGATGTCGAACTCGTCAAACCGACGCGCTTCGTCGAGGACATCGTGGCCATTGTGCAGCAACGCGCCGACGACCGCGCGATAGGTACTCGCGGGACCACGCAAATGTTCGATTCGATCGTCCCACGTCAACCCGAGCTGCCGGCCGATCTCGCGCGCCAAACCCCGCACGATCAGGGTCCCGGCATCGAACGAAACCCGCACCAAACCTAGCCCTTCGGGCAGCTCGTCCGTGGGGCGCAAATACCTCGCGTCTTTTGCCATAGTGGGGGCGATGCGGTATAACGAGAGTGGGCAAGCACCTTACAACGCGCATGTTTCGTGAGGCAAACGGGCCGAAGGCCCTCCGACTGCGCCTTTCCAAACAAGAGGGCTTGACCCAGCTGACCGGTCACGGAGGACCGGCCATCGTAGAACGGAGTCTGAGAACGTGAGTGCGAACCCCAACGCGAGCCAAGAACTGCCGCCCGGGCAGGTCTTCGAAGGCAAGTACAAGATCCTTCGCGAGCTCGGTCGAGGGGGATTTGGCATGGTCTACCTCGCCTTCCAGGAAGGCATGGATCGCCACGTCGCCCTCAAGGTGCTCAAGTCCAGCGTCACCGCGCAGGCGCCCAGCGCCAAGGACCGCTTTCTGCGCGAGGTGAAGATCATCTCGAAGCTCAAGCACCCCAACACCGTGACGATCCACGACTTCGGCGAGACCTACGACGGCGGCTGCTACATGGTCCTCGAGTACGTCGAGGGCGAGACGCTCAAGCAGGTCCTCAAGCGCGAGGGCCCCCAGGACATGCTGCGCGCCGCGGACATCACTCGCCAGGTCGCGCGCTCGTTGGCCGAGGCCCATCGCCACGGCGTCGTCCACCGCGACCTGAAGCCCGCGAACATCATGATCACGAGCCTCGACGCCGACCGGGACTTCGTGAAGGTCCTCGACTTCGGCGTCGCACGGCTGCTGGACTCCAAGACCGACGACCTCACCAGTATCGGGCTACCCGAAGGTGAGCGCGAGCTGATCGGTACACCGCGCTACATGTCGCCGGAACAGGTCCGCGGTGAGTCGCTCAACGGCGCCAGCGACATCTACGGTCTTGGCTTGATGTTGTACGAACTGCTGTGCGGCGAGCCCGCCGTGCAGGGCGACACGACGATGGGGCTCATCACCCAGCAGATCAGCCCGGAACCGCTCAAGCTCCCGCACTCGGCGTCGTTCAACCCGATCATTCAGGACATCATTCGGATCTCGACGGCGAAGCAGCTCAGCGACCGCTTCCAGACCGCCGAACAGATGGCCGACGCGCTCGAGCAGGCGATCTTCACGGTCCGACGGGAGCGCAACCTCACCGGGCCGCCGGCCGGCGACGGCAGCGTGCCGATGTCCGGCTACCACAGCCAGCTCGCCCAGATGCAGCCCGGATACAATCCCGGCGGATCGGGGCGAAACTCGGGGTGGAACGCGCCGATCGGCGAGTCCGGCAACTACGGATTTCAGAGCGGCGGTCACGAGCAGATGCCCTCGATGAGCGTCGGTCCCGGTTTCGACTCCCGACAATCGGGCCCCGTCCCGCGCGCCGCGCAGTTTGACGACTTCGACCACGGAGGTTCGGGGCACTGGGACGGCGGCGGCGGACGCGGCATTTCGATGGATCACCCGTTTGGCACCGGTCCGGCGGCGGCGATCTCGTCGCACTCCGTCGATGCGCCCGTGCTCAGTTCCGGGTTCAACGAGATCGAGCTGCCGATCGACGATGACTTTCAGCCCACCATGGAGCGCGACGCGCTCGACCCCGCTCAGCTCATCAAACGACCTCAGGCGCTGTTCGACCGCAACCAGCACCCCAGCGCGGACATGCCCGTCGCCGGAGGTCTGCCGCCGGTGCCCAGCGACGAGCGGCCGTTCGCTCCGCAAGCGGCGCCGCTCATCGATCGGCCCCCACCCCAGCAACGCGGCAAGCGCGAGCGCGAGCCCGCGCCGGACCTCGTGCGGCTGCCGCCCCAGTCCAAGCTCGTCCACCGGCGCCCCGACGTCGTCTCCGACGAGTCGCTCGGCGAGTTCTCCAAGCAAGTCCTCAAGGGCTGTGTGTTTGGCGCCGCAGCGCTCGCCTCGACCTACCTCGCATTCATCGTCGTGGGGGCCGTCCTCGCCCCGAAAACCGGCGGCATGGCGCGGCTGCTCGCCGCGACGGTCGTCGCGCTGGTGCTGCCCGGGATTGCGCTCTTCGGCGAGATGGCCAACCGCGAGAAGTTCCGCATCGCGGAGAGCATCGCCGGCCGCATCGCGCGCGTCTTCCTTCACACCTCGGTGTTCGCCATTGCGGTCGTGATCGTCGGGTCCGGCGCGTGTGCCAACGACGTGGTGTACGAGCTCCAGGACGAGCCGAACTGGTTCATGCAAGACCCCGAGGCGCGCGGTTTCGCGAGCCTCAACAAGCGGATCTCCTACGGGCTGGCGGGAGTCGTCGCGGACGTGATGGGGGCGGTGGGACTGTACGACAAACGCGCGCGAGCCGCGCGCGTCGCGGTACCCGATGCACCCGGTCGCACGAAGCCGCTGCCGAAGTCGACGCGCGCCGGCAATGAACAGCTGCGACCCGTGGCACCGGACGATGACGCCGCCGAGCTCCGCGACAGCAAGAAGGCGGCGAGCGAGTACGAGTCCTGGTGATCCCTTGCTGATCCG
>JBFIHF010000012.1:0-46056 GCA_041601915.1 Bradymonadaceae bacterium | reverse complement strand
GTCGTCGATGACCACCTCGTGGCGTTCGAATACCCGACGGCGCGGCCCGAGCAGGAGCAGCCGCCCGTCATCATCGGCCGCGGCGCGCGACGTACTCGGATGCACACCCCCGTGTTGGCGGACCATTACGCGGTCGAGGCTCGACTCGGGTAGTCTGACAGCGGTCAATACCTGAGAAGTGCGTTTCGCGCGGGGCCCGCTTCGCGATAGTGTGGGCACGTGGCGCGCGATTTCGGAAAATACGAGCTCGTCGAGAAGATCGGCACCGGCGGCATGGCGGAGGTCTTCCTCGCGAAGAGCTTTGGCGCCGAGGGTCTGGAGAAGATTCTCGTCATCAAGCGCATCTTGCCCGAGTTCTCGGAGAACCAGCGTTTCGTGGAGATGTTCATCTCCGAAGCCAAGATCGCGGTCGACCTCAACCACCCCAACATCGTGCAGATCTACGACTTCGGGAAGCACGAAGGCACGTACTACCTGGCGATGGAGTACGTGGATGGCGCCGATCTCGGACACCTGATGAGCGCGTCGGCGAAGTCCGGGGTCCGCTTTTCGGTGGGCGATGCGGTGTTCATCGCGGCCGAGATGGCCAAGGGGCTGCACTACGCGCACACCAAGGTGGACCGACACGGCGGCGCGCTCAACATCGTGCACCGCGACGTGAGCCCACAGAACGTGCTCGTCTCGACGGATGGCAGCGTCAAGATCGTCGACTTCGGGATCGCCAAGGCAACCCTCGTCGCCGACCACCACCCGAACACGGTGAAGGGCAAGTTCGCCTACATGAGCCCCGAGCAAGCGTCGGGCACGCCCGTCGACCAGCGCAGCGACGTCTTCAGTCTCGGTGTCGTGCTGTTCGAGATGCTGTGTGGGCGCCCGCTGTTCAAGGCCGGCTCGCAGGACGAGATCATGAGCCTCGTGAAGTCCGCGGTGGTGCCGGACATCAAGAGCCTCAACGCCGACATCTCGGAGACGCTGATCGAGCTCGTCTATCGGGTGCTGTCGCGCGACCCGGCGGACCGCCCCGAATCGGCGCGTGAGCTGCAGCACGAGCTGATGCGCATCCTGTACGCGCAAGAGCAGGTGCACGACTCCGGCACGCTGTCCGCCTACTTCCGGCGCATCGAGTCCAGCATCGACCCGGCCGCCCATGGCGGATACGCGGCCACCGGATCGGCGACGCGCGCCCACACCTCGATGATCCGCACCGTGACGGGCGGAACGATGGAGATCAGTACCAACACGCCCGTCACGAAGATCGTCGACGAGATGGACCCGCGCCTCGAGGTCCACTCCCGCGAACGAAAGGAAGTCGTGATCGTGGCGGGCGAGCTTCAAGGCCTGTTCGACATGCGGGCTGCGGTCGGCCAGGACCGCTGGTTGCAAGTGCTGCAGGCCTACACCCGCATCGTGGACTCCATCGCATTCAAGAGCGACGCCGTCGTGCATCGCGTGAACGAAGACGGCTTCGTGCTGCTGTTCGGCATCCCCGTCTCGTCGGAGAACGACGCCGAGCTCGCCGTGCGCGTGACCCTCGACCTGCACGAGGCGGTCGCGGGCATCAACCACAGCCTCGAGTACCCGATCAACCTGTCGGCCGGGATCGCGATCGGGGACGTCGTGCTGGAGCAGGAGGTCGACAAGACCGGGCGCCGCTTTTCGTGGTCGTTCTTCGGCAGTGGCAACGAGCTCGCGGAGCGGCTCGCCCACGCAGGGATGGCGCGCGAAGTCCTGATCGGCGGGCAGGTCTACCGGCGGATCCGCAGGCGTTACGACGCCGAGACCGTCGATCGCGTCGAGCACCCCGACGATGACCACTCCCAGGCGGTGCAGGCCTACCTGCTCACCGGCCCCAAGAGCGGCGAAGACGCGCTGGTCGAGCTTCGGCGCAGCTACAGTCGGTTTCACGGCCGCGAGATCCCGCTGAAGCTGCTACGCGAGACCTACCGCGAGACGATCCTTGGGCAGACCGCGCAGATGGTGCTCGTGGTCGGCCGCCAGGGGATTGGAAAGTCGACGCTGGTAGAGGAGTTCTTGCGCGGCCTCGATCAGCGCAACGTGCGGATCGTGCGTGGCGTCGTCGGCGTGCATCACCGCGACGTCCCGCTGAGTTCGATGGCGACCTTCCTCGCCGACATCCTGCGGCTCGAACATCGCGACGACCTGCGCCTCGTACGGTCGACGCTGATGACGCGCGTCTCGGCGCTGTTTCCCGAGGAGGACGACGCCGAACGCACGCTGTTGTTGCAGAGCCTCGGCGCGCTGTTCCACATCAAGTGGCCGGATGCGGCGCTCGACGACTTCGGGGGCGACGAGCGGCGCGACCGCATATTCCTGTCGCTGCAGAAGGTGCTGACGCGCTTCGCCGAGAAGAAGCCGATGATCCTGGCCCTCGACGATGCGCACCACATCGACACGATGACGCTGCAGTTCATTACGCAGTTCTTCTCCACGTCGCGCCCCGCCCCGGCGATGGTGCTGTTTACCGCGGACGACACCGCGGGCCACGCCGGCGAGCCGCACTGGGAGGCGTTGCTCGAAGCCAAGCACGTCACGGTGGAGCGGCTCAACGAGCTCGGGGAGCAGGAGAGCGCGGCGCTGGTCCTCGATCTGCTGCGGCTGCACCGCATTCAGGACGACTCGTTCGCCACCGAGATCCTGCGCCGCGCCGGCGGCAACCCGCTATACATCAAGGAGGTCGTCGAGGTTCTGCGCGACCGCGGGATGCTCAAGGGTGACACCGGTGAGCGGCGCTCGCTCAAGGATCGCACGAAGGCGCCGCAGTGGTTGCCATCCAGCGTCGAAGGGCTGATCGGCGGGCGCATCGACCGGCTGCCGCTGCACCTCAAGGTCGTACTGCAGCGCGTCGCGTTCCTGTGGTCGCCGTTCAAAGGCGCCGATCTGGGTCTCGTGCTGCCCGACGAGCCTTTCATCGAGCTAGCGGAGTTGGTGACGCTCGGGCTGCTCGAACGCATCGATCGCACCGACGGCATGCAGGTGGACACGTTCGATCCGAACCAGACGGCGCCGCACTCCCGTGAGTTTGCGTTCTGTAACGCGCTGACGCAGGACGTCGCAGCCGCCGGGCTGCTGCCCGAAGAGGCCGCGATGCTGCATCGCCGCCTCGCCGACCACCTGCTGGAGAACGCGAGCGGCACCCATAGCCGGTCTGCTCTGATCGCGCGTCACTTCGACGGCGCGGGCGAGAAGGATCGCTCCGTGGCGTTCTATTTTCAGGCCGCCGATGACGCGCTGGAGCAGTACGGCGCGGCGGAGTCGCTGCGCCTGATCGACAAGGTCCTCGAGCGCGTGGCGCCGGGCGACGAGTTCCACTACGAAGCGCTCAAGATCCGCGCGCGCGCATTGGGCGAACTGGGCCAGCGCGACGAATGCCGCGCCGCGCTCGATGAGCTCGAACGACTCGCCACCGAGCGCGGCGATGCGCGTGAGCAAGCAGATACGCTGATCCAGCAGGCGCGCTTCGCGTTCGAACAATCGCAATTGCGGCGCGCGCGCGAGTACTCCCATCGCGCTCGCGACATCGCCAAAGCCAACGATGACGCGGGGAACCTCGCGCATGCCTCGCTCGTGGAGGCGATGATCTTCCTGAACGAGGGAAAACGCGACGAGGCGATCGAGCTTGGGCGACGCGCCGTCGAGACGTTCACGCAAGACGGCCCGGCGGGGTCCGAGGGCCTCGTGCGAGCGCTTAATCTGATCGGCATCACGCACCGCCAGGCCGGGCGCCATCACGAGGCGCTGCAGGCCTACCAGGACGCGCTCGGGTACGCCGAATCACTCGACCTGCGAAAGTGGCGTCGCTACCTGCTCAACAACGCCGGCCTCGCCCTCGCCTACCTCGGCGAATTCTCCGAAGCGCTCGCCCGCTACGAGGACGCGCTGACCCGCGTCCGCCAGCTCGGCCATCGCGGGGAAGAGGCGACGCTGCTCGTCAACATCGGTCACTGCCATCTGCTGCGCGGCGAGTACGACAAGGCGCAGACATCGGTGCGCCGCGGCATCTACCTCGCGCGCCGCGGCGGCTCGATTCAGAACCTCGCCGACGGTCTCATCTCGATGGGCTCGCTGCACATCGAGGAAGGCGATCACAAGAAGGCGGAGTCGTCGCTGCATGAAGGGCTACGGCTCGCGGACTCGATCCCCAACGTCTACCTGTCCGTTCACGCCACGCTCCAGCTCGCCCAGGTCCATCTGGCCGCCGCGACGACCGACACCGCGCGCATCGCGCTGATGCAGGCCGAGGATGCGCTGGAGCGCTCCGAGCAAGCGGACATGAAGTGGGGTATGGGGTACGCGCACAGCCTCATGGCGCGCGCGCACAAGATTCTGGGCAAACGCGAGCGCGCCATCGAACACTCGAACCTCGCGCTGGAGTTGGTCAACGAGGGTGAGGTGTTCTCGCTGGAGGACATTCTCTACCACCATACCCAGATCTTGCCGGACGGCCCGGAGTTCGAAGACGAGCGCCGCCAGGCGATCACACGGGCTCGCGAGGTGGTCATCCATCGACGCGACAAGATCAACGACGAGGAGCTGCGCCGGACCTACCTGGCAAAGCCCTTGAACCGCAAGATCCTCAACGTCGCGCAGCTCCTGATCGAGAACTAGCGGGCCGTTCTGTTCCGCTGGTCCGCGGGTCTGCTGGTCTGCTGGTCAACTTCAAACTCAAACTGGACCCGCACTACGGCCGGAATGCCACCACGCGACGCGTCGAGCAGCTCGTCTCCACGGCTGGGCTTGGCGCTTCGCGTGGTGGCTCCGGGGTTTGAGCGCGGCTCCAGTTTGAGTTTGAGGTTGACCAGCAGACCAGCAGACCAGCAGACCAGCGGAACACGACGGCAGGCTGGTCAGACTACACCAGCTCCTGTTGCGCGTGGTGCGCGCAGCCCTCGTGAGCGAGCAGCCGAGCCTTCATGGCGAGTCCGCCGCCGTAGCCGCCGAGCGTGCCGTCGGCCGCGATCACGCGGTGGCACGGCACGATGATCGAGATCGGGTTGCGGCCATTGGCGCCGCCGACCGCGCGGCTCGCCTTGGGTCGTCCAATCTTGCGGGCGAGGTCGACGTAGCTGCAGGTTTGGCCGTACGGAATCGTCAGGAGCGCCTGCCAGACCTCTTTCTGGAAGTCGGTGCCGACGAGCTCCAGCGGCAGATCGAAGGTCTTCCGGTCGCCGGCGAAGTACTCGCGGAGCTGACGCTCGGCCTCGTCGAGCGCCGGAGACGGCGTCGCGTCGTCGGCGGACACGCCGGTCAGCGGCGGAAGCTCGAGTTCTCGCAGCGTAGTTGCGGTGCCGACGAGGCGAAGGTCGCCTACAGGTGTCGAAATGACTCGTGTGATCAGCATCTCAGTCTCCTTTGCTCCAGAGGTACATCGCGGCGTAGGACCGCCAGGGGCGCCAGGCTTCGGCGTTCGAGGCCGATCCGCCGCGTCGCTCGAGGACGAGGTCCCCGACCGGATACGCGTCCGGCCACCGCAGCACGCGCATCGCGATGTAGTTTGCGGTCCACGGACCAATCCCGCTAATCGCCTGCAAGTCGTGAACGGTCTGCGCGTGGTCCGCACCCGGTGCGAGCTCGACGTCCGAGGCGGCGAGGTCGATGAGCGTCTGCGCGCGGCGCGCGGGCATGCCCACGGCCTGCACGTCGGCTGGCGCGGCAGCCGCGAGCGCCGCGCGCGTCGGAAAGTAGAGTTCGGCGCCCTTCTGCGTGCCAAAGCGCGCCGCGAACCGACCGGCGATCGTCGTCGCGCCGGCCACGGATACCTGTTGACCGAGGATCGTGCGGACCGCGGTCTCGAACCCATCGGCCGTGCCTGGCACGCGCAGCCCGGGCCGCTCGGCCACGAGTTCGCCCAGTGTTTCGTCACCGGCGAAGAAGTCCGAGATCACGGCGGGCCGCGCGTCGAGGTCGAACAGCGCCCGCAGTCGGGCGATGACGTCCATCAGGTGCGGCGCGAGTTCCACGGACACGCGCGCGGACAGCGTCGATTCGCTGGCGCGGCGCACGTCGACGGTGCCAAACGCCTCGCCGATGCGCAGCGTGCGGCGGTACGTCCCGTCACCCGCGGCCTCGACGCCTGGCACCGCGCGACCGCTCAGAAACGTCAGCAGCGCGGCCCACTCAAGCGGCGGCCGGAAGTCGAGCCGCACCACCACGGCGCCATCGGTGCTTGCCCTGGCGCGCCGCACGTCGGTCGGCGAGCGCGCGAACTTCGCGCGGAACGCGGCGTTGAAGCGGCGCACGCTGCCGTAGCCCGCCGCGTACGCGACCGTGGACATCGGCAACGCGGTGTCCTGCAGGAGGCGCTTCGCCGCACCCAACCGACAGGTCTGCGCGAATTCGACGGGCGACACACCGAGCTCCGCCTGAAACGTGCGCCGCAGATGGCGCGCCGTCACGCCGATCGACGCGGCGAGGTCGTCGATCGAACCGGTGTTCAGCGCGCCGCGTTGGATGCGACGGGCGGCGCTCCGCGCGATCGACGATGCGGCGTCGACCGACGCGTCGCCGGGCGCAAGCTCCGGTCGGCAACGCAGACACGCGCGGTAGCCCGCGATCTCGGCCGCTGCGGCGGTGCCGTAGAACTCACAGCGATCCGCCCGGGGCAGCCGCGCCGGACAGATCGGCCGACAATACACACCGGTCGTCGTGACGCCGACGTAGAACAAGCCGTCGAACCGTCGGTCGCGGGCGGATAGTGCGGCGTAGCAGGTGTCGGACGCGATCTCCATGACCGGACTCTAGCCCCAATCACCGGCCATGTCTGGCCGTTTTCGGACATGACAGCAACTTCGTCGCGGCGTCGTCATGGCGACGCAGTTCCGCTAGACTCGCGGCATGTCAGACGTCCTGCAAAAACTCGTCGAACTGCTCGCCCTCGAACGACTCGAAGAGAACCTGTTTCGCGGCCAGAGTCAGGACCTCGGATGGGGGACCGTGTTCGGCGGCCAGGTCCTCGGGCAGGCGCTGTCCGCCGCGGCGCAGACGGTGCCCGAAGAGCGCGCCGCGCACTCCGTGCACGGCTATTTCCTGCGTCCCGGCGCCGTCGATCGACCCGTGATCTACGAAGTCGACCGGATCCGCGACGGCGGCAGCTTCACCACCCGACGCGTCGTCGCGATCCAGAACGGTCACGCGATCTTCAGCATGTCGGCCTCGTTCCAGGTCGCCGAACCCGGTTTCGACCATCAGGACGCACGTCCCGAGGTCCCGGGCCCCGACGGCATCTACTCTGAAGAAGCGACGATTCGCCGGTTCGCGGACATGATCCCGGAAGCCGTTCGCGACCGTTGGTTGAGCCGCGAATGGCCCATCGAGGTCCGCCCCGTCGATCCGATCAACCCGTTGAAGCCCGAACCGCGTGAGCCGCGGCGCGCGGTCTGGTTCCGCGCCGCGGGCCCGCTCCCCGACGCCGACGCGCTCCACCGCTACCTGCTCGCCTACGCGTCGGACTTCAGCTTCATCGCGACCGCGCTGTATCCCCACGGCGTGTCGTGGCTCACGCCCGGCATGCAGGTCGCGAGCATCGATCACGCGATGTGGTTCCATCGCCCGTTCCGCTGCGACGAATGGCTGCTCTACGTCATCGAGAGCCCATCCGCGTCCGGCGCGCGCGGCCTCGTTCGCGGCCAAGTGTTCGCCCCGAACGGCGACCTCGTCGCCTCAACCGCGCAGGAAGGACTGATCCGGCAGCGATGAACCAGGGGATCGTCGAGCAAACGGAATCGAACGCCGCGCCGCTGACGGGTAGTGCCCCCCCGTGAGCGAAACCAGCAAACTGAGCCCATGGTGTTCCGCGCGGCGGGAGGGCAGACTGGGGTTTCGGATCGAGGGTTGCGAGTCGGGAACAAGCATGAACCGCGTCAAGAAGCCGCGATGGAAGCGCTCATTGGTGACACGCGTGGTGTGTGCGTGAAGCTCCCGATCGACATTAACGCGCTGTTGCACGGTGAGACCGTCGAGTGGGAGCGACTCGAGTTCAAGAAGGGATGGCATCCGGTGAAGGTGCTCCACACGCTCTGCGCGTTCGCGAACGACTTCCACAACCTTGGCGGGGGTTACGTGGTGCTCGGCATCGAGGAGGACGACGGTCGTCCTGTGTTGCCGCCCGCAGGACTGAATCCAAGCGACATCGATGCGATCCAGAAGGAGCTGTTGAACCTCGGGAACCGCGCGATTCAGCCGAGCTATCATCCCGTGATGGTGCCGTACGAAATCGACGGAAACCATGTCCTTGTCCTGTGGGCTCCCGGCGGACAGACTCGTCCCTACCGAGCGCGGAAGGCCCTCGGCAAGCAACCCGCGGAGTATCAGTGGTTCATCCGCAAAGGCTCGAACACGGTTCGCGCGACCGGGGACGACGAGCGAGAGTTGCTCGGCCTGACAGCCACGGTGCCCTTCGATGACCGTGTCAATCTTCGGGCAAGTCTCGATGACCTGTCGAAGAACCTCATCGTTGAGTTTCTCGAGGAAGTCGGCAGTGATCTCGCCGACGAGGTCTCCGATCTGTCGGTGCTGGCACTCGCACGGCAGATGCAACTCGTAGACGGGCCTGATGAAGCGGTCTTTTCTCGCAACGCTGCGCTGATGTTCTTCGCCGAAGAGCCCCAGCGCTTCTTCCCCGGGATGCAGATCGATGTCGTGTGGTTTCCCGACGGCCCCGGAGGGGACATTTTTACGGAGAAAAGCTTCGCCGGGCCGCTACATCGGATGCTCCGCGACGCGCTGGAGTACATCGCACGCCTCTATCTGGACGAGACGGTCATCAAGCACCCCGACCGGGCGGAGGCGACCCGAGCGGCAAACTTTCCGTACGCGGCCGTGGAGGAGGCCCTCGTCAATGCCGTGTATCATCGGAGCTACGAGCTACGTGAGCCAATCGAGATACGTATCGGCCGCGAAGATCTCGTCGTCCTCAGCTATCCCGGGCCCGACCGTTCGGTGCGGCTTGACCGCTTGAGGGAGGGACGTTCTCTTGCGCGCCGGTATCGAAATCGACGAATTGGCGAGTTCCTCAAGGAGCTCGACCTCACCGAGGGCAGGGGGACAGGGATACCCAAGATTTTGAGGGCGATGAAGCAGAACGGCTCCGCAGAGCCCATCTTCGAGTTTGACGTGGACCACTCCTACTTCGCGGTGACGCTCCCGATTCACCCCAACGCAGCGGAGACTACCGAGGAAGTCACCGGGGAAGTTACCGGGGAAGTTACCGGGGAAGTTGGAGAGCATGTCGCGCGACTCCTCCGGCTGGTCGAAGGCGAGATGAGACGCAAGGAGCTACAAGACGCGGTCGGTATCGTTCACGAGGACCACTTCCGTGAGACCTACCTCCGGCCGGCACTTGCCGAGCACCTGATCGAGATGACCCGCCCTGACAAGCCGCGCAGCAGCAAGCAAAAGTACCGCCTGACGGCGAAGGGGAAGGCGTGGCGGGACGCGCACGACGATTCGTAGTTGGGCAGAGCAGGCGAGGCCATGTGTCCAGAATGACCGAAAACACCAAACCGAAATTGATCGCGGCCGCTCACGCGCGCGCGGCAGACCAGGGCATTGAAACCACGGAGCGCGAAGCCGCGATCTGGGTCGACCTCGTGTTGGACCTCGTGGCGGACAGCATGAACGTGGAGGAGCCGCTCAGTTACCCCGGTTTCGGAACGTTCACCGTCAAGCAGCGACAGGCGCAGGAAGGTCGGAATCCGAGCACCGGCGCGTCGATCAAGATTCCGGCCGCGACCGCGGTCAGTTTCACCGCCGCACCGGAGCTGATCGAGCGCATCGCCGCGCGCGGTCCGTCGCCCGAACCGGAGTAGTGGCCGGTGCTAGCCCGTTGCGCCACAGACGCTCTCGGCGCCGCAGCCCTCGAAGCACCGGAAGTTTGCGCCGTACTCCGCACAGTCCGCGTCGTCGGTGCAAGTCGTCGAGCACGCCATCCCGACCTCGGTGCACATCTCGCCGTTGTGCTGGGAGACCGGCAGACACGACAGCCCCGTCGCGCACGCGTCGGTCGTTTCGCAGACGGCGCTCGCCGGGAGGTCGGTCGTCTTCACCTCGGCTTGCCCGCAGATGCTGGCGCCTTCGCAGCCCGCGAAGCACCGGAAGTCGTCGCCGAGCTCCGCGCAGTCCGCGTCGGCGACGCAAGACTGCGTGCAGACCTGGGAGAACGTCGAGCAGTTGCCCGCGCTGGAGACGGACACTGCGAGGCATGACAGGTCGGACTCGCACTCGCCGTCGCTTTCGCAGATCTCGGCCGGGCCCTTCTTCACGCACCCCATCGACAACAACACGACCACAAGCCACGCACATCTCATCGGCACCTCCAAAGTCGCCCGAACATACCGAAAACTCGGCGGCGCATCGACTGCGGTCCGCTATTTGCGGCGGAACAGTTTCAACCACGGCGTCAGCCGCAGTTTCTTCCAGTTGCCACTGACGAAGTGCCAACTCAGCGCGGCGAACGCGAAGCCCGACGCCGACATGAAGAAGAACACGGCGAGGACCGGCAGCAGCGGGATGCCGTACACAACCCACGACTCGGTCGCGAGCAGGATCGAGCCGCCCACGATGAGGCCGCCGGCCACGAAGCCCATGAACACGCGCGACCCGAGGATCTTCATCGCCATGTCCGAGCTGTCGAACATCGGATGCTGGACCTGGACGCGCAGCTGGCCGCCTTCGATGTCCATCAGCATCTGGTCGAGCTGCATCGGCACGTCGCGGAGCAGGTGATTCGCGCTCATCAGCGTGTTGAGTCCCGCCCGCACGAACCGCTTGCCGTCGTAGCGATCGCGGATCAGGCGCTCGGCGTACGGTTTCAGCGTGTCGATGATGTCGAGGTCTGGATACACGACGCGCAGGATGCCTTCGACGGTCGCGGTGGCCTTCGTCACCAACGCATACTCGGGGTTCACCCGCACGCGGTGCCGGTGGGCGAGCTCCATGATGTCTTCCATCAGCGCCGTGACGTCGACATCTTCGAGCTGCTTCGTGAGGTAGGTGTCGCGCACATCCTGGATATCGGCGCGCATCGCGCGCAGGTTCACCCGCCCTTCCGGTCGCCCCATCCGCAACACGATCCGCGTGATGCCGTCGATATCGTTGGTGATGATCGTGATGATCAGCTCGATGAGCTGATCTTGCTGCGCCCCGGACAGCCGCCCCACGAGCCCCCAATCGAGGAACGCGACGCGATCGTCATCGGTGACGAGCATGTTCCCGGGGTGCGGATCCCCGTGAAAGAAGCCGTCGCGGAAGATCTGCTGGAACGCGGCCTCCATCGCGATGTGCACGAGGCGCTTGCCCCGCTCGCTGCCCGGCTCCACCGTGTTGAGGCTCTTCCCGTCGACGTACGTCTGCGTGATCACGCGCGAGGACGTCAGCTCGTCGATGATCTCGGAGATGATCACCGCCGTGTCCTCGCGCGCATTCTGCGCGGCGCGCCGCGTGTTCTCGGCCTCGGTGAGGAAGTTCAGCTCCTCGGTGATCGCCTTCTCGAACTCCTTGACGATCGCGACCGGGTTGTACAGGCCGACTTCGTCGATCGTCGCCTCGCCGATCCGCGCGACGTAGTGCAACAACGACAGGTCGCTGCGGATCTGCGGCTCGATGCCCGGCCGCTGCACTTTCGCGACGACCTCGCGCCCGTCGAACAGACGCGCGCGGTGCACCTGCGCGATGCTCGCCGTCGCGATCGCCTCGTCGTCGAGCCACGCGTACAACTCATCGACGGGCTTGCCGAACGCCTCCTCGATCTGCCGCCGCACCTCGGCGATCGGGATCTCGGCCGCCGAATCCTGGAGCTTGCGAAACTCCTGGATGAACACCGGCGGCAGCATGTCGGGGCGCGTCGACAGGATCTGGCCGAGCTTGATGAACGTCGGACCGAGGTCCTCGCACACGCGACGCGCACGCGTCGCAATGGTGCGATGGTCCTCATCGACCACCGCGCCGGGCGGCACATCCGGCAGACCGAAGATGCGCTCCAACCCCGCCACGCGGACGAACTCCGAGAAGCCGTGCCGAGTGAGCACGGTCCCGATTTCGCGCAAGCGTTTCACGTCGTGAACGACGCTCTCGATCGCGCCGCGTTTGGCGAGCGGTTGATCCATACGGCTCGACTCTATGTCGCGGGACCCCATGGCGCAAAATCGGGCGGACCCCGAAACATGGAGTCACTCGCCGATCCGCGGCAGATAGCCGGACGGAACGAAGTCGAGAAACTTTCGCGCCGTCTCCAGCAGACCGCGCCCTTCCACCGCGGCGAGCTCGGAGAAGTTCTCGGACAGGCGACCGAGCAGCTCCTCGTCGCCGAGACGTTGAATCGCTTCGACGAGGTGAGGGCTGAACGCGTTGGCATGTTTCGTCGACGCGTCGACGCGCGCGGCCAGCTCGCGGGTGCGCAGCTCCAGCAGGTCGGCCTGCCGGGCGAGTTCGGCCTGATGCTCCAAGTTGCGGCCGACGATCGACTGCTCGATGACCGCGGTCAGTTCGCGCGCCGCGAGGAGTTCGGTGCCGCGTCGCATCGCGGCTAGCGAAGACTCCAGCTCGTGGGTCTGGCGCTGCACCTCGAGCTCCAGTGCCGTTTGTTCCGCGCCGAGCTGTAGGCGAAGCCGGTCGTAGTCGTGGCGCGCCCCCACCTGATTGATGTCCACCGCGCGGGTGATCGCTTCACGCTGCGCATCGCGCAGGATGTCCGCGACGTCGTCGTCCAGCACGCTGAACTCCAGCACCTCGACGTCGTAGAGCCGCATCCCGTTCTCGGCGAACAACCGCCCGGGGCGCGATCCGTCGGCGCCCGGCTCGCCGAGCAGCGTGTCGCGAACCACGTCGGCGATCTGCAGGAACAGCGCGCGGACATCCTGGCGCCGCGAAGCGTTGCCGACCAGCGACCGCGCGTGGTCGCAGACGAGCTTCACGTAGTCATCGACATCGAACCAACGGGACGGGTCGTCTCCCACGAACTCCACGCGATACGCCACGGTGAGCCAACCATCGACCATATCCGCCGACGTGACCCCGAAGCTGTCCGAGACGTGGTTTCCCCGCACCTGCAGGTATGCCGTGTTCAACCGGCTGTCGGCCTGCTTGGGGGTTCCCGTGGACAGCGACAACGCCGCCAGCGTCTCGTCGTAGGCGAGCAGCAGCGTCTTCGGGCCGACCTCGACGCGCCGCTTGTCGGCGCGGTCCACGACCTGCACCGCGAAACCTGGCCAGAGGTCGACCGCGACGACCCCGTCAAGACGCCCGTCGAGCGTCAGCGTGCGCGGCGGCACGTAGTCCTGGCGCGGCTCGCTGTCCGGGGACGGGCGAGCCTTCGTGCTCCGCGTGGCCTCGGTGGGCGCGGATCGCCCGAGGTTGTGCTGGAGCACCGCGCTGTTGCCCGGAAACAGCAGGCGGCACTCGCGCTCGGTGAGCACGCGCCGCACGATCACCTCGCGGCGCGGGTCGGGCAGAAACATCCGCGGCCCGATCACCGTCTTGACCTCTCCGGTCGCGCGGTCGAGCACGTACCGCCCTTCCCCACGTGGAATCGCCACGGCGTGCTGGACCTCCTGATCTTCACCCACGCGCACGAGCACGTGCTCCGCCCGCGGGAAGTAGATGCGGTTCTCGCCGGTGATGAACAGCTCCTCGCCGACGACGTGGTCGCCGTCTTCGTCGGAGTACGGGGCGACGACCTTGACGTGAATCCCGGTCGTGACGCTCAACTCCAGCGCGGGGAAACGGCGCCGGCCCGCGCGTTCGCGGAAGCTCTCCCCCGCCATCGGGTACACGACGGCCTCGCCGCGCACGTACTTGCTCGTGCCGTCTTCGGCCTCCAGCACGCAGAACTCCAGCGCGCTGAGCGTGACCGCGTCGCGCACGTACTTCCCGTGGCGGTCCGGCACGACCTCCGCGCCATCGGGCGGGATGAAGAACGAGGCGTCCGTCCCACGGATGACGATGTTCATGCCCACTTCGAACGCAGGCACCTCACGGTCGTCGGGCAGCCCGAGCGCCGTATTCCACCCGGCCCGCGCGCGGTCGGCGTCGTAGATGCGCACCTCGAGGTACTGTTTGGTCTCGAGCACGTGGCCTTCCAGCACCCGCGCCATCTGTCCCGGCCACAGCGGGAACGACTGCGGCCCGCGGATCACGACTTTGCGCCCGATATCCAGGGACGCCATCGTGTTGGAGACGCCAGGCGCCGGTCGTTGTCCATTGGCCGCAGGGTTCTTGAGCACCACGTACCAGTTCGACGGCGCAGTGGCGTAGACCTGCGTCGCCACGCTCAGCTCGACGTGCTCGAAACGCTTCGTTTGGGGGTTGAGCACCACCGGCTGGTCGGTCTGCGCGAGGCTCGTCTTGTTCGGGCCGACGTAGCAGTTGATGTGTCCTTTCGTCGTATCCAGCACCCACGCGAATTCGTTCGGGGCGAGCACCAGTTCTCGTTCACGCTGTCGTTCAGTCACGTCATCCTCCGGTCGTTGAGACGTCATGACCGGGGATTACGCAACGACCGTACCGCCGACCGGCGAACTACCGATCCGGCAGACGACATGCGGTGAGCGTCGCCGATCGCCTCTCTCCCGCGAGCGATGCACTGCGCCAAAATGGATCAGCGGCTGTTCAGGAACGGATCGAGTCGCGGTCGAAGTCCTCGACCTCGAACCGGTAGACCTCCAGGTCCTCCGGCCACTCGTCGGGCTGCAGCCGCGCCTTCTGCTTGAGGTGGGCGAGGAACTCCGCGGGATCGGGCAGCCCCTCCCACACCGCGGGCAGAAACGTCCCGCGCCGAGTGCCGGCTTCGAGCACGATCCCGTCGACGCCGGGGCGCATTTGCTCGATCAGCGCATGCTCGGTCGGCGCCTCGACGGGGATCAGCTCGCCGAGGATCGCGATGTGAACGGACACGCGGTCGAGGTCCTTGACCGTAATCTCCGGAAACCTCGGGTCACCGAACGCCGCGCGCTGTGCGTTGTTCGCGATATCCGCCGCCAGCGCTCGGCGAGGTTCCAGCGTGCCGATGCACCCGTTCAGCTCGCCGTCGAGGTACACGGTCACGAACGTCGCCGCCGGCTCGGCCGCCCAGGCCGGCAGCGTGCTGAGGTCCAGCTCCGCGCGTCCACCCAAAGCTCCGTCCCGGATCGCGCGTTCGGCGATCTCGATGAGGCGTTCACGCTGCTCTCGCGTTGTGGCCATGAGTTCACCTCCAGAATCCGTACGCGCCGTAGCCCACCACGCGGTCGCGTCCTCCGGCGGTATCGCCGGAGTTTCTCACATCGACCGCTTCGCACTTCAAGCCGCGCGACCGCGCGACGGCGAGGAGTCCCCGGATCGCAAGCGCACCGCACGCGTCGCGGGACCGGATGTCCGAGTCCAGCGCGAGGATTTTCGCGGTGGTCGACGCGTCATGCGCCGTGGCGCTGTCGTAGTCTTCGAAGTGGCTGAGGTCCGAGCTGACGCAGATCACCGTCTGGTCGTCCCACAGGTCGTCCAACAACGCCGCCAACGCATCGTCGTCGCACAGCCCCGTCACCAACGGGACCAGCCGCGCGTGCCGGTGAATCGACTGCAGAAACGGCAGATGCGTCTCGATACTGTGCTCGCGCTCGTGTGCGGTCTCCAGTTCGGTGACGACGCCGTGGCGCCAGGCCTTTTGCATCGCGTCGACGTCGACCGGCATGTCGCCCAGCGGCGTCCGAAACCATACCGCAGGCGACGCCGCGATGCCTTCGAACCCGATGTAGTGGGATGGACCGATCACCACAACCCGGCGCAGTTTGGCGGCCAGTGGCTCGAGCATCGAGAAAGCGCTACCGGCGACCGGCCCCGAGTAGACGTACCCGGCATGGGGCGCGATGATCGCACGCGGGACCTCGTCGAACGGCGCCGGACGCGCCTCGGCGAGCAACGACTCCACGTTGGCGACGAGTTCGCCGCGCACGCCCGGATAGAACCGTCCCGCCACTGCCGCTGGACGAATCGTCATACCCCCTCCTGCCAGTGCTGAATGTTGACTGGTTGTCGCTTTCGGCCCCAGTCGCCGGCGTGGGCCTCAAAGACGCCCGGGATCCGTGTTCCACATCGCGCGCAGCAGCCCTCGTCGAGCGAGAACTCGACGATCTCGTACCAGTCGCGCACGATCAGTTCCGCGCCACACGACGGGCACCGCGTCGTATCTCCGACCCGGTCGTGGCAGTTGCCCGTGTAGGCGTACTTCAGGCCATTCGCCACCGCGATCTCCCGCGCGCGCCGCAAGGTGGAGACCGGCGTCCGCGGACGGTCCATCATCTTGAAGTCGGGGTGGAACGCCGAGAAATGAATCGGGACGTCCGGACCGAGGTGCGTCGCGACCCACTGGGTCAGTTCGTGGAGCTCGGCGTCGCTGTCGTTGGCGTCCGGGATCAGCAACGTCGTGATCTCGACCCAGACGTCCGTCTCGTGGACCAGGTACTCCAGCGTCTCGAGCACGGGCGCGAGTTCGCCGAACGTGATCTTGCGATAGAAGTCTTCGGTAAACGCCTTGAGGTCCACGTTCGCGGCGTCGATGTGTTCGTACAGATCTCGGCGCGCCGCGTCCTTGATGTAGCCGGCCGTGACGGACACGGTCGCGAGCCCCACTTCGTGGCACGCCACCGCGGTGTCCACCGCGTACTCGAGCCAGATCGTGGGGTCGTTGTACGTGAACGCGACACTGCGACAGCCGACGTCGCGGGAGGCGCGCGCGATCGCTTCGGGGCGCGCAATGTGCGCCAGGGTGTCAATCTCGCGGGACTTGGAGATGTCCCAGTTCTGGCAAAACTTACAACCGAGGTTGCAGCCCGCCGTCCCGAACGACAGCACCGGCGTGCCGGGCAAGAAGTGATTGAGCGGCTTCTTCTCGATCGGGTCGATGCAGAACCCACTGGAGCGGCCCCACGTCGTTAGGACGATCTCGTCGCCGCTACGCGCCCGCACAAAACAGAAGCCGCGTTGACCGTCGCGCAGCCGACATTCACGCGGACAAATGTCGCAGCGCAGCCGCCCGTCGTCTTCAATCTGGAAGTGTCGCCCCCTCACGTCCGCGTCGCTGGGATCGAACGTTTCCATGCCCGACATTCTACCACAGCCGGTCCTTGGGGTCGTGACCCTGCGCGATCACGCCCAAAACACAACGCCCCCGCACTCGCCGAGCATCGCGAGTGGCGAGGTAGGTTGCAATCCCCCTCCAGTCTTTCCCAAGTTTCTAGAGCATAACGAACGCACGGGGCCGGCTCAAGAACTCATTGCATCGTGCCGGCGAAGATCTGCGCCGCGAGCGTGGAGGTCGCCTCCTGGATGGGCAGGTGGCCCGCGCCGGCGAGTTCGACGGCCCGCGCGTGGGGCCAGATCCGCGAGCAGCGCCGCACCGATTCGCGTACCGCGCCGAACGTATGCTCGCCGTACACCAGCACGATCGGCTGCTGCAGGCCGGCAAATGTCGCCACCGCAGGCAACTGGTGCAACATCCGCAGATACTGGTGCACGACGTCATGGTCCAGCGCCTCGAACGAAGCGGTCAGGTCCGAATCCTCGGCCCGGTGATCAGCGAGGCCCCGATCGGTGATCCACCGGCCGACCGGATTCTGAAACGCGGTCGCGTAGAACATGCGTCCGACGGCGGGCGCGACGAGTAGCTCGAAGTACCACGGGAAGTACGCGAACAGGTCGATCAGGACCAGCCGTTCGAACTGATCGGGGCGGCGCAACGCGGCCGCGAGTCCAAAGGCGGCGCCGCTACAGTTTCCGACGAGCTGAAATCGCGGCGCGTCGATTGCCTCGAGTGTCTCGACAATGCGGTCGGTGAGCTGCTCCCACCGCCACTCGCGTAGCGGGGCCGAGCTGCCGTAGCCCGGCAGGTCGACGCTCCACAGCGTCGCGTCCTCGGGCACGAACGGCGCCAGTGGCTCGAACGTGCGCCACCCGCCACCCCATCCATGGATTCCGAGGTAGTGGTGTTGCTCGCCGGTCCCGAAACGGTGGACGTGAAGGGTCACGCCCGGGGCTCACCCACCGTGACCCCGACGGCCTTGCGCAACCGGGCGGCCGGCGCGCCGAGCATGAACAGCCACGCCGGCCGCTCGCCCGCTTGCGGTTTGCGCAAGAGCCCCGTCGCGTTGAGCGCACTGCCGGGGTCGTCGATCAACAGGCATGCGAGGCGTTTCTCCGCTTCGTGCAACAGCTCGAATTGCTGACGAATCGCGGCGGCACCAAAGCGACCGGAGATCTCGAGCGCATACGGCGCCACTTTCTGGCCCTTGCGCTCCAGCCAGCGCTGGATCCGTGGGTAGACGATCGTCTTCGGCAGATGGGCTCGCTCCGCGTGAGCCCAGCCGCGCACGTAGTTCGAGACGATCGCGATGAAGAGCGACTGCTGGGCGTCGGGGTCCAACAACGCCCACGGACCAATGCCCATCGACCACGCCGCGAGGTGTTCGCCCAGCGAGACGAGCAGCGCCGTGGGCTCCTTGACCTCCAGCCAGCGCTCGTCGAGGACGAGTCGCACGCCGCCATCAAAGTGCACCGCACAGCCGCCCGGGACGCCTTTGAGCGTGTGGACGTCACGCAGCTCGAGGCCAAACAAGCCCGGCCACTGGAACGCCAGCTGCGTCGCCTTGTTCTTTGGCTCGCGCAGTCGGCTCCCCTTCTTGACCATCTGCTGGGCGGGCATCGAGTCCATCCCCTCGAAGATCGCGTCACGGCTGCGGCGCAGCAGCTCGACGAACGGGGCGACGAGCCCTTCGGGGAGCACCGCCCCCGTCAATTCCGGCGGCAGCGGTCGCACCGGCCAGCGGCGCTGCGTCGACAGCTCCTGCAGAATCTGTTGCATCGGGGGCGACGCCACGTTGAGCTCGCGGGCGATCGACGCGATGCAGTAGGCGCGGTCGCGGTGACCCAGATTCATCGCCATCTCGTAAGTCGACGGCAACGCCGCCGCCCCGTGCTGCGTGATGATCGCGTGCGACAGGTCCTGGAAGAAGTCTTCGGTGTCGCCCGGGAGCCCGGTGCGGGCGAGCGCCTTCTTCGCCGCGTCGATCGACGGCCCGTGGCCGGGGTGGTGCAACAGGACGTTCCGGATCGCGCCCAGCACCTCGGCCGGCGACGCCCCGAGGCGCTGCTGCAGTCGCGCGATGCCGATGCGAGCATCGAGCAGCACTTTGGCGTCCCGGGAGATCATCACGACCTTGCTCTGCAGCGCCGCCGCGTCCGCGTAGTCTTCGAGGCGCTCGCACACCCGCGCCAGCGCGAGCAGCACTTCGGTGGCGTCCGAGTCGATCTTGAGCGCCTGCGCGTACGCGTTCTTGGCCTTCTTCAGGTCGAGCAGCTTCGTCTCGTACAACATCCCGATGTGGCACCACAGACGTCCGAGCACGATCGTATCGCCGATGAGCTCCGCGGAGGCGCGATGACACACCACCGCGCGGTCCCAGCGCTGCTCGGCCTCGTAGAGCTCGGACAGCACGCGCAACCGGCGGAGTTGACGCGGTCGCAACTCGAGGGAGCGGCTGTAGAACCCGATCGACAGCGGCCGATCGCGCACGTGATTGAGCGCGATATCGCCCATCTGGTTGAGCAGCTCCGACCGCTCCTCTTCGGACGTCGTGTGCGCGACACGACTTTCGTAGGCCTCCAGTAGTTCGACATACTGGCGCTTCGTGAGCAGGATGTCGCGAAGCTTCGTGAACGCTTCGGGGTGCGTCGGCTTGGACAGCAGCACCGTGCGCAGCTGAGTGAGCGCGGCGTCGAAGTCACCGAGGTGGCGTTGCTGGACTTCGGATGCGTACAGCCGATCGCGAGACGCGATCTCAGGCACCAGCGTCAGCACCGCGTCCGCCTCGAACCAGCGCACCACCGCTTCCCAGTCCTGGGCGACGTCCGCGGCGTATTTCGCCGTCTTCACGGCGGGCAGAAAGTTGGGCACCTGTTCGAGGAGCTGCTGGGTGATCTCCAGTGCGTCGTCCCATTCCTCGCGCAGCATCAGCGTCACCGCGAGCCACGTCAGCTCCGCAGCACGTACCAACTCGGTCGCCGAACGGCGTGCGCGCACGCCCGCCAGAGTGCCGAGCGCCTCGAGGTCACCTGTCCGCCGCGCGTAGTGCATGCATCGCACGAGCTGGCCCTCGGCGAGCGGATGCGTGCCAATTCCACGTGACAGCTCGACGAGGTTGTTCATCCCTGCGACGGTCTGCGGCTCCATCCGGCGCCGGAACGCCTCGATCATGAACCGCGTCGGCTCCTCGCCGTAATGGTCGCTGAGTGCCTCCGCCGCGGACTCGTCGAACTTGCCGGCCTCCGCACCGCGGATGAGCTTCGAGGTCAGCCACGCATAGTGAGTCGGCATCGCATCGGACAGCAGGTCGTCCGCCGCGGCGTCGGTGCGCGTCGCGGCAAACAAATGGTGACAGAGCTCGCGCAACTCACGCTGCGTCACGCCGTGGCGCAGCCGCGCGCGAATCACGTCGACGGTGACGTGGGAGTCCGTGTCGGTGCGCAACACGCCAAACAACGCGTCGACGGACTCCGGGCTGATCTGGAACGCCCCGCGGTACGCGGCACACGCGCCCGGCAGGTCCTCCAGATGCGTCTCCCGCGTGGCGGCGAGCTCGCACAGATACGACGAGCGCAGCGCGGCATCCGGACACGAGGTCGCGATCGCCTCGAGGTGTTCGGCGGCCGCGGCCCAGTCCTGGGCGTCATACGCCATCCCCAGCAACGCGTGCAGCGTAGGGAAGTGGTTCGGACGCACGCGCAAGACGCGTCGATACGCGTCCTCGGCGTGGCGGCGCGCGTCGGGAAGATCGTGAAGTCGGCGTTCCCACAGATACCCGAGCCGGAACGCGACGCTCGCCAGCGCCTGCACGTCCTCGGTGAACTCCATCTCCGCTTCCCACAGCGAGGCGAGGCCGTGCCAGTCCTCGGCGACGATCAGCATCCGGCCCGCCGCGACCTGCGCCGGCAGAAACCGCGGGGACGACTTCAGCGCGCGGCGCATCGCGTCGATCGCCTCGCCGTGCTGGCCGACGAGCTCCAGGTACCGCCCGATCTCGTACTCGAGTTCCGAATCGAGGGTGCTCCGAGACATCCCTTGACGGCGATCCCACAGGTCGAGCACCCAGTGCGTCGTCTTCGCATCTCGGTTGAACGGATCGACGGCGAAGTTGAACAGCGACCATGCGACCGAGACGAGGTGCCAGCTTGGCCCCTGCGGCATCAAGGCCGTCGCATCATCGCGCCGACCAGACCGCAGTAGCTGCCGGGCCAAGACCAGGCGCGCCTCCGCACCCATCTCCACCTCGGAGAACTCGCCGCAGCGTCGCCTCAACGCGTCCTGCTGCGCACGGCTCAAACCGAACCGGTGCAGATCCCCGTTCACGGCGCGAAGCGGACACCACGGCGAGCCCAACAGCTCTTCGTCGACGTCGCTGAAATAGTCGACCACCTGTTCGGCGACGTCGGCCGACGACTCCCGGATGCTGGTGAGCAGCGCGGCGTGCCGGTCGGTGATGTCCCAACGCGGCAACGATACCGCGACGCCTTGTGCCGCGAGCATCTCCGCCTGGCCGACCGCTTCGGGGAGTTCGTCCTCGGCCAGCGCGACGAGCGCTTCGCGGTCCCCGGTAATCTCCGCGATCTCGAGATGCAGGTTCCGCGATCCGGCGGACGTCTTCGCGCGCTCGGCCAGCGCCGGTACCACGCTCGGATCGCGCAGCGCTCGCGCGAAGAGTTCCTCGGCGATCGAATACCAGGCGAACTGCCCGAACGCCTCGTCCTGACGAAGCATCTCCAACGCTTCTTGCGTCTGGTTCTGTGTCACCGCCAGATGGAACAGTTGGCGCACCAGCACCCAGTCCTGCACCGGCCGGCTGTGGCCCGGGGTGCGCAGCGCCGTCAGTTGGCGCTCGCACGACGCGTACATGTCGGCGTGCCGATACGCGATCGCCAACAGAAACGGGCCCACGCGATGGGTCGGGTCACTCGCCGCGGTGGCGTCGGCGAGGTCTTGGACCGCCGTGCGGTCGCGATCGCCGAACATCCAGCCGACCACGGCCGCCATGAACCGGTAGTACGGGATCAGCGGGGTCGGCACGCTGTCGAGGCGCGACGTGTACCACGCCCCGGCTTCCGCTCCCGACGACGCCTCCTCGTAGACGAGCGACTCGCCGAGCAGCGCTTCGGCAACCGACGGCGTGAAGTTCGCGCGCACGTATTCGGTGTGCTCGGACAGCTCGGCTCCGCGCTTCATGCGCGCGTAGGTGCGCAGGAACGCCGCCGCGCCGAAAATCGGGGACGACCCCACCGTCGCCTGCAAGCTCCACAGATCTTCGAGGAACGTCAGGGCGCGTTCGTCGCTGCGCTCGCCCCACTCTGCCACGAGGATCGCCTGCTCGAGCAAGAACGCCCGAAAGTCGATCGAGCCCGCCGCAATGGTGCCGAGTCCGTCCTGAATCAGGTCCAGCGCGCGCCCCCAATCCCGCGCGCGGTACGCGAGCTCCAGTTCGCACAAGATGACATAGGGGTCCAACGGAGTGCGCGTCTGCGCCGCGTCGATGTAGCGCAGGGCCTCATCGGCGTCGTCGAACGCCGCACCGAAGTGGCGCGCAATCTCGGCGAGCGCGCCGCGAGAGTGCTCGGGGTAGCAGCGAAACATCCACGGGATCGCGCGAACCCATTGCCGAGACCGGATCGCCAGCACGGTGGCGCGCTCCGCGAGCTCGGCCAGCGCGACATCGTCGTCCGTCTCGATCTCCTCGAGGATGTCCAGCGCCTGGCCCGCATCGGCCGACATCCCCATCAACTCCGCGGCCATGCGGCGCCGGAAGCTGACGTGGTCGCCGTCGCGGTCCACCCACGCGGGGCCCCCGCCCTCGGCGAGATGCTCCGCGACCCACGATGCGTCGCCGGTCCGCAGCAGTCCGCGGACCGCCCACCGGCGCAGGAAGCCACCCTGCGCGCGATCGAAGACCTCACGATAGGCGGGCAGCGCGCGCTCGGCCTCCCCCATCACATCCTCGACGAGGTGCGCATACCAGATCAGCGCGCGCAGTCGCCACGCAGGCGACTTGCCGCGCGAGGTCTGCAGCAGCACCTCGAGTCGACCCAGCGTGCGCCCCGGGTCCTGGTCGATCTCTTCGGCGACGACGCGCCAGAGCACGTTTTGATCGATGCGAAGTTCGTCGGTGTCGTCCTGCGCCGTCGCGGTGCCGGGCCGATCGAGGTGCCGGACCATCGCGTCGGACAGGTCACCGGACGCGTCCTCAAGGAACGCCTCGACCGCCAGTCGGTACTGCTCGGCGTTGAATCGACTGGCCCGCAAGTTCTCCGCGAGCCCACTGTCCGGCGCGACCGCCGATTCGTACAACGTCCGCAGCCCGCGCCAGTCGGCAAGCCGCGCCAACGCGCGCTCGACGCAGAAGAACAAGTGCACGCTGGCCGGATGATCATCGCGCGCGTCGCGATACAGCGACAGAATCTCGACCGGGTCGCCGCCGGTGCGTTCCAGCAGCTCCGCCCGGCGCCACGCGAGGTTCAGGTCCGCCGACTCCTCCGTGGACGGACCGCCGCGCAGGTTGACCATCGCTTCGAAGCTGCCGGTCCGGATGAGATGTTGTCCCATCGAGATCAAGGCCGGCAGACAGTCCGGGGCGGCGTCCAACGACCGCTCCAGGTGATCGCGGACGATCTCCGGCGATGCGCCGCTGCGGCGCGCAAGATCGGCGATGCGCTCCCAAATCACGGCGCGCACGTGGGGTTCGCCAACGACCGCCGCCAACGAGATCAGCGCCTTCTCCAGCATCGCCTGGTCGCCGCGCCGCCGCGCCTGCACCTCGAGCCGCCGCAGAAACAACGGGTTCTTCGCGCTCAGCGAAATCGCGTCCAGCAGCACCGAGTAGCTCGTCATGCCCGCGACGTCGGAGCTCGCGATCTCGGTCTCGGAGATCCCCTCGATGATCGTGGACAACCGGAACAGGCGCGCGGCCGTTTCAGCCTTGAGCCGCGACCGGGCCCCGGCCTCGTCGGGCAGCCGCTTGCCGAGGTGCACATCGAGGCCGACCAGGCGCTTGAGCACGCGCGCCTCCTGAAGCCGGTCCGCAAAGCGCACCGCTTCGCGCTGCATCATCAGCAGCAGCGGTCGCGAGTTCCGGCCGACATCGAGCTGGGCGTTGCCCACCTCGAGCAAACCGCGGGTCCCTTGCAGCAGCCATCCCGTGAGCGCGATGCACGCCGTCGCGAGCTCGCCTTTGGTGTACTGGCTCAGCCCCTCCCATGCCCCGATCGCCACCGCGGTTTCGCCCGCCGCATGGGCATCGACGGCCTTGACCACCAGCGCGTGAAAGCTCTCCGGCGGAGTGAGTAGCTCGCGCAGTCGCAGACGCGTCGCGTCATCGAGCCCCCCGTCGAGCAACCGCTCGCGCACGATCGATGAGCGCCGGACGGTCGCGACCGCCCCTTCCTCCGGCTCGTCGAGCCGCTCCAGCCGAGCGAGCAGCTCGAAGAAGCTCGACCGCGGAGAGGCCCACTGCGCCGACAGCCGCTCCAGCAGATCGGGGCGCGTCATCGTCCCCGCGATCGCGGAGATGTCGACGTCGGGGGGGCGACTCGACGTCGAGGCGCCCAGCGTCCGGATGAGCTCACCGAAGATGAAGATGTACGCCGCGCGCGTCCTCGGGTCCGATTGCGCGACGATCTCGTCGCGAAGCTCACCCAGATACGCACCCCACGGCCGTGGCAGGTCGATCTGCGCGGACACGCCGTCCAGCGTCATCGCGAGGTTCCGCTTCGACGACTCGTTGTCGTCGATCAGCAGGAAGCCCGAGTCCAGCGTCGGCATCACCTCCCCGGTGTCGACGTCGATGATCTGAATCCCGGTCGCGTCAAACGGGTCCGCCGACTCGTCGTCGGCGAAAATCTCGATCTCCTGCGTATCCACTCGGGGGATCTCGGGCTCCGGCGCCTCACCGAGCGGCTGCGACATCACACGCTGAAGTTCGTCGATCGTCCCCTCGCCGAAATCTCGGCCGCTGCTGATCTCCAGGAACTCGTCATCGAGCAGCTCCAGGATTACGGAACTCGCCGCGTCGGCGACTTCGTCCAGATCGATCCATGCCGACCGATGCACGTCATCGACATTGCGAGGAGACGGATCGCGGGTCGGGGCGTAGCCGCCGTCGCGGCCCTCCGCGAGGTCTTCCGCCATCGACCAGTCCTCCAGGAACGTCCCGTCCGGCTCGAAAGCAGGACCGAGATCGGGGGACGTCTGGTCGATGTTATGGCGCTTGTCTTGGTCTTTGGACATCCACTCTTCATCACGAAGTGGCGAGCATTATCGACCGCCGCCCCGAATTGCTCAACCCCGGTGGCATGCTGTTTCCCGCGGGTGCTCCGAGTCACGTACAAAGGCCAACTACCTTGCGAACTACGCCGCTCATCGAGTACAGCATGGCGACTCACTCCTGCGGACGACGACCATGAGAAATCTCCCCACTCCCTTCGCGCGCGCCGCTTGGTCCGCCGGGGCGATGCTGATCTGTGTATGTGTGGCGCTCGCCGGGTGCAGCGGCAAGAACAAGCGGGCCGATTCGGACCTCGTCTCGGACAAGGATCCCGTGCGCGGATTCCTCGCCACGATCCCGGCGGACACCCCCTATGCCTACGTCGCCGTCGAGCCGATGCCAATTGGCCCGATGCTGGCGTGGATCCAGGGCTGGGCCTCCTCGATTGAGGCGATGCTCCCCAACATCGACGACATGCTCGCCGACGAGTACATCGATCCCCGTACCAAGCTCGTCTACGCCGTGGTCTCGGAGATGTCCGGGAACTACTCCGTCGAAGGCTTCAAGAAACTGGGACTCAGTACGAGCCCGCGCTTCGCGGTACACGGCATCGGATTCTTGCCGGCCTTCCGCATGGACCTCGACGACCCCGATGCGTTTCGGGCGCTCGTCCAGCGCGTCGAGAAGCGTTCCGGCTTCGCGTCGCAGCGTGAGGTGCTCGGCACCACCGACTTCTGGACGTACAAGTTCGACGGTGGCGACCTCATCGTGATGTCGATCATCAACCGGCAGCTCGTCTGGGGCGTCACGCCACAGGTGTCCGCCGAGCTGTACACGACCTACCTGCTCGGCGCGAAGCTGCCCGAAAAGTCGATGGCGAACGACAACCGCATCTCGCCGGTCGCCGAAAAGCACGGGTTCAAGAAGTTCGGCGCTGGCTTCATCGACTTCGCGCGAGTCGCTCAGATCGTGCTCGAGCCGGGCACCGGGCTCAACGACCAGATCCAGCTGCTGATCGGCGACATGCGGGACCCGACCCCGCCGGAGTGTCTCGCCGAGACCAAGCGCCTCGTCGAGCAGGTGCCTCGGATGGTCTTCGGCTATGAGGAGTGGACCGGCACCCGCGCTCGCATTGGCGTCGGCATCGAGCTCACCACCGGGATCGCCGGACGGCTCGCCGAGACGACGACCCACGCGCCGCTCGTCAACTCGGAGCTCGCGGGGCAGGCACCATTCGTGGCGGCATTCGGCTTCGACGTCAGCAAGCTGCTCGACGTCGTCAACGCTGAGCTGTTCGCGGTCCAACAGCGGCCCTATGAATGCGCGTGGTACCGCGACATCAACGGCTTCGCCAACGAGTTCACGGCGAAGTCCGCGTTCGTCCCCGCGATGATCACCAACCTGCGCGGAGGCGCCCTGGTCGTTCAAAACGTCCGTACCGCGCCGACGCCGCCACCGTCCATGAACCCGCAGGGGCCGCCGAACGGCGGCCTCGGGATGGGTCCCTCCCTCAAGATCGAGGGCATCGCGCTCGTCAATTCCACGGCGCCCGCCGCGCTGCTCGCGTGGCTGCGAACACTGGCGCCCGAGTTCCAGAACGTGACCCCGGATCCGGGCGGCATCCCGCTGGCGCTGCCACCGTCCGAAATGCTCGCCATCCTCGACGACCCGCATGTTGTGCTGACCCCGTCCGCACTGGCCGTGACCTCCGGGTTGGGCATCGCCGACGAGGCCGCACGGATCGTCTCCGCCGTGCCGACGCAGCCGTCCTTCCTCACCGTCGCCTACGACCTCAAGAAGGCGTGGGGCATGTTCGCGGAGGCCGGGATGCCGGCGAGCCCCGTGATCGAGGCGTTCGCGCTGGGACGCACCGAGTTGATCGTCGAACCGCGCGAGACCGCAATCTTCATGCATGTCGACATGGCGATGCCCGCGCCGAAGCCCAAACCATGAAGATGTTCGCCAGTCAGCGCATCTGGGATCGCGTGCGTCGGCTCGAGGTCCCGTTCAATCGGTATGGCCTCGACCCCTACGGCATCTCCCAGGAACACGTCGCCACCGCGCTGACCGGCCTCGCGTGGGTCTACGAACGCTACCTCAACGTGCGCTCCTACGGCATTCACAACATCCCCGATCGCGGGCGCGTGATGCTGGTCGGAAACCACTCCGGCGGCGTCGCGCTCGACGGCATGATGACGATCGCGGCGACCTTCATGGAGATGGAGCCACCGCGCCTCGCCCAGGGGATGGCGGAGTACTTCCTCAACGCCACCCCGATCGCCTCACTCTGGACCAGCCGCATGGGGCACCTCACCGGCCTGCCCGAGCACGCCGTGCGACTGCTCGAGGACGATCGGATGCTGATGGTGTTCCCCGAGGGAGCCCGCGGCACCGCGAAGCTGTACAAGGACCGCAACTCGCTGGTCCGCTTCGGCACCGGCTTCATGCGCATCGCGATGCAGGCCAAAGCCCCGATCGTGCCGTTCGCGTTCGTCGGCGGCGGTGAGGCGATACCCACCGTCCACAACAGCGAGCTGCTCGGACGGCTCGTGGGCGTGCCCTACGTGCCGTTCACCCCGTGGCTGCTGCCGGTGCCCCGCCCCGTGGATTGCCAGCTCTACTTCGGCGAAGCGCGCACGTTCGAAGGCTCGGGCAATGAGGCCGACGAAGTGATTACCGACAACGTCGAGCTCGTGAAACGCCAGATCCGCTCGCTGATCGACTTTGGCGTTGAGCGCCGCCGGTCCAACAACCTCGAAGTACCCGAAGCGCTGCCCTACGTGGAACTCGGAGCCGACGAATGAAGGTCCTCATCACCGGCATCTCGGGGCCCCTCGGTCGACGGGTCGCGCAGAAACTCGTCGCGACCGGTCACACGGTGTACGGCGTCGACCGACGACCGTGGCCCGATGCGCCGAAGAAGGTCACGATGTTTCGCGCCGACATCCGCAAACGACCGGCCGAAGACGTCTTCCGGACCAAGAAGCCCGACGCCGTGATCCATATGGCGACCGTGACCCATTTGACCGCGAAACGGACCGAGGACCGCTACCGCATCAACCTCGGCGGCACCCAGGCCGTGTTCGACCACGCCAGCAAGTACGGGGTGAAGCACTGCATCTTCGTCGGGCGCCACACCTACTACGGCGCCGCGCCCGATTCGCCGATGTATCACACCGAAAACGAACCCCCGATGGCGATGACGACGTTTCCCGAGCTCAGCGACCTCGTCGCCGCAGACCTCTTCGCAGGGTCCGCGCTGTGGCGATATCGGGAGATGACGACCGCCGTGCTGCGCTTCACCTACCGGCTCGGTCCGACGAAATCCGGCACGCTGGCGAGCTTCGTGCGCGGGCCGCGAGTGCCGACCATCCTCGGCTTCGATCCACTGTTTCAGTTCATGCACGAAGAAGACGTCGTCGGCGCGATCTGCACGGCGCTCGAGTCGAAGCTCAACGGCGTCTTCAATGTCTGCGGACCACAGCCGATCCCACTGTCCCTGCTCATCCGCGTCACGGGACGCCAACGCATCGCCGTCCCGGAGAGCGTCTTCAAGTTCGCCCTCGGCCGGTTTGGCCTACCGCCGCTGCCCAAGGGCGCCGTCAACCATGTGAAGTATCCCGTGGTCATCGACGCCAAGGCGTTTCGCGACGCCAGCGGGTGGACGCATCAGTACGACGAAGTGCAGTGCATGGAATCATTTCGCTGGGCGTGAGCTAGGGCCTAGAATTCTTCGTCGTCGAATTCGGCGTCCGCCACATCCGCCTCGGATTCGGCCTTCCGGGGCTCGTCTCCCGTCTGCATCGCGGGACCACCACGACCGTACTGCGCCGTTTCGAACTCCGCGTCGATGACGTCCTCGGTGTTGCGCAGTCGAGTCAGAGCGGCGCCCGCCGCGACGCGGATCGCCTCGTCCTTCTCTTCGGCCAGATCTTGCAGCAGCTTCTTGCTGCGGTCATCGCCGATCGACTCGATGAGCGGGATGACTTTGCCGACGATGTCGGCCCCCTTGTCGAACACAATGCGCGACAGGGCGTGGTACATCGAGCGCATCGGTGGCGCGCCCCGCATCAACAGGGTCAGCACCCGATCCCGCACCGCGTCGTCGGGGTGCTGTAGCAACTCGACGAGGTTGCGCGCCAGCTCCGCTTCCCAGCGCCGGTCCTTGGGAAACCCTTCCTGGGGAGTCGTGACGTCGAGAAGCTCCAACGACGTCACCAGCAGCGGTTTGCAATCGAGCGCGCCCTCCAGAGCCGTCAGCGCCACTTCCTGAGCCTGCGTCGTGCCGAACCCACCTTCTTGAACAATCAGCCGGATCGCGCGCACGATATAGGCCTCGATACGGACCGTGTCGTCCGTCGTGACCGCGAGCCGGCGCGCATTGGCGAGCCCGAACGCGTGCATGAGGTCCGGCAGAACTTTGCGGAATGAGGGGCTCAGCCCAAATGACAACCCGCGTGCGGCGGCGTGACGCCGTTCCATATCGTGGTCGCGCGTCGCGTCCACGGCGCGCTCGATCAGCGTCGCGTCACCGGAGCGGCCAGCCGCTTCGATCGCGGCGAGTTTCACGAAGTTGTCCTCGTGATACAGCGCCCCGCGGATCGTGGCGAGCTCGTCGTCGGTCGCGTCAGCTTCCAGAAACTGGTTCAGAATCCGTAGGCAGATCGCGAGTTCCGAACTCGTCTCCGTCCCCATCGCCTGGCGTCGCGCGACGCCGCGGGCTCTCGGATCGTCGGTGGCGAGCATGAACTCGAGCCCCGCGATCACCCCGCGCCCTCCCTCGGCGATGAGCTGCTCACACAACTCGAACGCATTGGGCCGAGCGCGCAGCTCATTCAGGTAGTACTGGCGTTCGGCCCCCTGCTTACTGCGAATCGCCTGCAGCAGCGCCTCGTCGTCCACGCTCTCGTTCGGCGCGTCGGCGATCTTTTGCTCCAGCGCTTTGACGGCCGCACGCGCGCGCTCCTGGACGAAGTCGGTGTCGTCGACGAGCGCCTCTTGTACGATCGGCATCGCCCGCCGATCGCCGAAGCGCCCCAGCAACGTCATCGCGTAGCCGCGCACGAACGCGTCATCGTCCTGATACACTTCGAGCAGAAACTGGAACATTTTCGGCGCGATCTCATCGCCGTGAGCGAGGTCGGCGATCGCTTTCATCGCCAACCCACGGGCATCGCTGTCCGGAATCGAGCCGCGGCGATCGAACACGAAGCGCATCAAGGGAAGCAACGCCTCGGGATCGCCGATCTCGCCGAGGACCCGCACGATGCAGCTGCGCGCGCGTGGCTCGGCCTGGTTCAGATTAGCCACGAGGGGGTCGAGGATCGCCCCGCCCTCTGCGATGAGCTGATCCATGATGTCGCGCTGGAACCCCGAATCGGGATGGTCCAGCGCGTCGACCAGTTGGGCGACCTTTTGACGATCCATCGAAATTCCAAACACCCCGGGATGCACCAGTATTACCACGCGCTCGGCCCACGAGGCAACGCCGCAACCCGCTCGGCCAAGTTTGACGCCCTCAGTCCGTGAAGACGTTGAACTCGGCCCGCAGCGCGGCGTGATCGGAGCCACCGAACGCACCCGACGCGTCGCGGACCACCTCCGCGGTGCCCGCGACCAGCTCCGCGGCCTCGGCCGGCACATACAGGATGTGGTCGATCGCGATGCGAGTGTTGATGAAGCCGTAGGTCCAGATGTCTTCTTTCGGCAGCCCCTCCGTCACCGAGACGAGCCCCCCGCTTCCGGTGATCGCGTCCAGCGGCGGCGTGCCGGGCTCATCATTGAGATCGCCGCTGAGGTACACAAACGCGGCGGGAAACTCCGCCTGGGTCGCTTCGGCGATCTCACGTGCGACCGTCGCCTCCCCGAGCCGCCACTCCGGATCGTCGTTGCGCTGCGCCTTGAAGTGAGCGGCAAACACGACGACGCGCTTGCCCTGCAGCTCGAAGTGAACCTCCAGCAACTCCCGGGCGAAGCTCTTCGTTCGCCCGTCGATCAACATCAGCTGGGTGTCGGCCCGATGTTTCCGGGTCTCCAGATGGATCAGCCCGCGCCCGATCACCGCGACGTCCAGCGAGGCGCTTCCGCCGATCTCTCCGAGCACCGCAAAGTCGTACTCGGGCCGCTCGGCGACCAGCGCATCCAGACACGCTTGGTTCTCGACCTCCTCCAACGCCACGATGTCGGCGTCCAACTCCTCCAGCGCCCCCCCAATCTGACCGATCTTGAAGTCGAACTCCGGCGGGCTGTACTGGCGCTCGAAATCGTTGCTGTCCCCGCAGTTGTTCGAATCACACACCGTGTCGAAGAGGCGACCGACGTTGAACGTCGCGACCTTCAGCCGCGCCGCCGGACGAGCGTCCACGACGTCCTCGCCGACATCGGGTTCTCGCGTGTCGGAGGGTCGTCCCAGATCGGAGGGCTCGTTGTTCGGGTTCGGTTGACCACAACCGACCGTCGACCAGACGAGGCTCAGAAGTCCGATTCGCGCGATGAACTGCGGGTATGAGGACATTTGGGGACCGGACCTTTTGATGGTACTCAACGCTGGTGCTATGCTAGTCGAAATTGTTGAACGATGACACAGGCAGCGACCATGAATCCCTCTCAGATACTGGCCCGGTCACTCGCGGGCATCTCGATCGCGATCTTTGCATCGTGTGGTGGCTGCACTGAATCCACGATTACCGAACCCAACGACGACACGATCGCCAACAACGTCACGCCGAACAACACCCCGAACGCAAATCCGGGGACCTGCGTCGTCGGCACGGACTGCCCCTCCGGCATCTGCGAGGGCGGCACCTGTAAAGCATCGGCGAACAACGGAGATTGCGAGACGCCCGGCGTGTGTGGCAACTGCGACGCGTTCTGCCAACTCGAAGAGGCCGGGCCCGGCACCCCCAATCCGTTCGGGATCGACAACACGGACACCGAGAACTCCCAAGGTGTGGTGCTCGACGCCGACGGCGCCGTCACCATCGACATCCGCCGCATCGAGGCCAAGTTCATCTGGATCTCGAACACCGGCGAGGGCACGATTTCCAAGGTCGACACGGACACCTTCACCGAAACCGCGCGATACTGGACCGGACCGGCGGCGGGCGGAAACGACCCCTCGCGGACCAGCGTCAACACGTTCGGCGATGTCTACGTCGGCAACCGTGGCGGACGCACCGTGACAAAGATCTCGGGGCTCGGCGCGGACTGCGCCGACAACAACGGCGACGGGATGATCACCACCTCCTCGGGACCCGCGGACATCCTTCCGTGGGGCCAGGACGATTGCATCATCTGGAATGTGCCGGTGCCCGACGGCGGCGTCATTCGTAGCGTCGCGGCTCAGGACGCACGCGTGAACGACGACACCGCACGCCCCGCCGTCTGGATCGGCGGCTGGAGCGGCGTCGTCTGGAAACTCGACGGCGACACCGGCGCGATCCTCGTGCAGACCCCGTCCCCGGTCTCCTGCTACGGCTTCGCGCTGGACGGCAAAGGCAACCTCTGGATTTCGGGTTGGTCCGACGGGGCCCTCGGCCGCATCGACACCCTGCGCTGCACGACGACCGCCAACTGCGACGTGCCCACGATGGACGGCGAGGCCTTCGACGACGCGATCAAGCAGCGCATTCCGATCACACACACCCCCTACGGCATCACCGTCGACTTCAAGCAGCGCGTCTGGGTCGGCGGCCAGTCCACGCTGCGATACGACCCGGCGCAGGCCGTCGGAAGCCGGATCGTCTCCGTGTCCGACGTCCCGTTCATCCACGGCATCGCGGCCGACGACAAGGGCTTCATCTGGGGCGCTGGGATGGGCAACGGTATCGTCCGTTACGACGCCGAGAATCCCGCGTCGCACCTCGACGTGCCAGGCACGCAGTCCTCGGCCAAAGGCATGGCGATCGACCTCGACGGCAAAGTCTGGGCGATCAACATCAGTCACAACGACGCGACCGTCGTCGTGCCGGGTCCCACGCTCAACGACAACACCGTCACCGCCAATGTCGTGCCACAGCTGGTCAGCCCGTACACCTACTCCGACATGACCGGCTCACAGCTGCGTTTCGCCACCGACCAGCGCGGGTTCTATCGGCGCCTGTTCGAGGGCTGCCCGACGGACGGCAACTTCCTGCCGACCGAATACAAAGAGCTCCGATTCGACGTGGAGACTCCGGGCGGATCGATGGTCACGATCCAGATCCGCGGCGGCAACACGCCCGCCGAGGTCGCCACGGCGGGATGGATCCTCGTCGCCACGGTGCCGCCGGCGACCTCACCGATCAGCATCGAGCAGCTCGTGATCGACTCGGGGCTGCAAGGGGTTCAGTTCATCGAGATCGAGGTCGAGTTGACGGCGGTGCGCGATGCGAACAACAACGTGTTCGCGCCGCGTCTCAAGGCGCTCGAACTGACCTACGACTGCGAGCGCCGGCTCAACTGAGCCGGGCGAGCGCGCCGGCGTGAGCCTCGCGCGCATCGTCTAGCACGAGCTCCAACAACCCCCGCCATCGAAGCAGCGCGACATCGGTGACGGTGCCGATCACGGTCGCCGGGACGCCCGCCGCCGCCGCCGCCGCCAGTACCGTATCAGCGCTGGGCGTCGAGACGATGACCCGCGAGGGTGACTCGCTGAACAGCCACAGATCCGGTCGGTCGATCGGCTCGAGCTCCAGCTCGATACCGAACGGGGTGCCCAGGACAGTCTCCACCAACGCGATCCCGAGGCCGCCCTCAGCGCAGTCGTGTGCGCTGCGGATCGAGCGCGCCGCCACGAGGCTCCGCACGAGCTGTTGCAGCCGCGCCTCCGCGTCGAGGTCGATGCGCGGAATCGAGGCGCCAATCGAGCCCGTCCTCAGAAACAAGTACTCGGACGCGCCGAGGTCGCTCGCATCCGTGGCGCCCAGCAGCACGACCGCGTCGTGGGCGGCCTGGCAGCTCCCGGCCACGAAGCCCACGTCGCCGCGCTCGTCGCGGCCAATCGGCTGCTCGAAGGCACCGACGACCGCAACAGTCGGTGTCGGGTAGATGCTGACGCCGTCCGTGGTGTTGTAGAGGCTCACATTGCCTCCGACGATCGGCACGTCGAGCGCGCGACAGGCTTCGCCGAGCCCCGCGATCGCCTCGACGAGCTGCCACATCACTTCGGGAACGGTGGGGTCGCCGAAGTTCAGACAATCGGTCGTGCCCAGCGGTCGTGCCCCCGTGCATGCGACGTTGCGTGAACACTCCGCGACCGCATGGCGCGCGCCCTCGCGCGGGTTGACGTAGACCTTGCGGCTGTTGCAATCCACGGCGAGCGCCACCGCGCGGTCCGTCCCCGGGATCCGAAGGACCGCGGCGCCGGCCTGCCCCGGATTGACGACGGTCCCCACGCCCACCATGTGGTCGTATTGTTCCCAAACCGGCGCGCGCGATCCGATGTTCGGGCTCGACAGCAGCTCGATGAACGCGGCCTCCAGGGAGACCGGCGCGTCGATCGGCGGCGAAGACAGCGCGTCGAGGTATCGCGGCCGCGACCGCGGACGATCGTACTGCGGGGCGTCGGACGTGAGCAGCCCCACTGGCAGCTCCGCCTGTACCTCACCGTGCTGCATCACCCGAAGCACTTGCTCCTCGATGACTTCACCGACCTGCGCCCACTCGAGTTCCCACTTCTGGAACACGCGCTGGACCTCGTCCTCACGGCCCTCTTCGATGACGACCAGCATTCGCTCTTGGGACTCGGAGAGCATCGCCTCGTAGGCCGTCATGCCGTCCTCGCGCATCGGCACGCGGTCGATGTCGAGCAGCAGCCCCACCTTGCCGCGATCGGCCATCTCGACCGAAGAACTGGTGAGGCCCGCCGCTCCCATGTCCTGGATCCCGACAATCGCGCCGGTCTGCATCAACTCGAGGCACGCCTCGATGAGCAGCTTCTCGCGAAAGGGGTCGCCGACCTGCACCGTGGGGCGCTTCTCATCGGAGTCCGCGTCGAACTCCGCGGACGCCATCGTCGCCCCGTGAATCCCGTCGCGCCCCGTCCCGGCCCCGACGTAGAACACCGGATTCCCGATGCCCGCGGCGATGCCCTTGAAGATCCCGTCCGTCGGACAGACCCCCAACGTGAACGCGTTGACCAGGATGTTCCCGTCGTAGCAGCTGTCGAAGTAGATCTCGCCGCCGACCGTCGGGACGCCGACGCAGTTGCCATACCCAGCGATGCCGCCCACCACGCCCCAGAACAGGTGCGGAGTCTTCGGATGGTCGATCCGACCAAACCGCAAGCTATTGAGGTTCGCGATTGGGCGCGCGCCCATCGTGAACACGTCGCGCAGGATGCCGCCGACGCCCGTCGCCGCGCCCTGGTAGGGCTCGATGAAACTGGGATGGTTGTGCGACTCCATCTTGAACACCGCGGCGAGCCCGCCACCGATATCGACCGCACCGGCGTTCTCGCCGGGCCCCTGAACGACCTGCGGCCCGTCGGTGGGCAACGTCGCGAGGTGAATCCGACTGGACTTGTAGGAGCAGTGTTCCGACCACATCACACTGATGATGCCGAGCTCCGTCAGCGTCGGCGTGCGGCCGAGGACGTTCAGCGCGTGGTCGTACTCGAGGTCCGTCAAGCCGTGTTCGTGCACCATCTCACGCGTCACCGTCATCGCGAACCTCCCACCCACGAAGCCGCGCTCTGAAGCAGGGCGAGGCCGTCCGTGCTACCCAGCGCCGCCTCCGCGGCGCGCTCCGGGTGTGGCATCAGCCCGACGACATTCCCGCGACCGTTACAGATGCCGGCAATATCGCCCGCGCTGCCATTGGGGTTGTCGAGATACTCGAGCACGACGCGATCCTCGTCGCGCAGTCGCGCGAGTCCGTCGGCGTCGATCGTGTAGTTGCCCTCCGCGTGCGCGATCGGGATCGTCACAACCTGTCCGAGGGAGTACGCCGACGTGAACGCCGTGCGCGTCGTGGCGACGCGCAGCTGCACCGGCTTGCAAATGAAGCGCAACGAGCGATTGCGCAACATCGCGCCCGGCAGCAGTCCGCACTCCAACAGGATCTGAAAGCCGTTGCAGATCCCGACCACCGGCCCGCCGCGCTCCGCAAAGTCGCGCACTGCGTCCATCACGGGACTCAACTTCGCGATCGCCCCGCAGCGCAGGTAGTCGCCATAGGAGAAGCCGCCCGGAATGATGAGCGCGTCAAAGCCGTCAACGGTGGTCTCGCGATGCCACACGTACTCGGCGTCCTCGCCCAGCGCGTGCGTCACGGCGTGATGACAGTCGCGGTCGCAGTTCGAGCCCGGGAACACCACGATTCCGAATTTCACGCCCGGTCCTCGAACTCGATCGAGTACTCCTCGATCACTGGATTCACCAGAAACTGCGCGCACATCTGGTCGATCTGGGCCGTCGCCTGCGCCTCGTCGGTGGCGTCGAGTTCGATCTCGACGACTTTGCCGACGCGCACGGACTTCACCGCGTCGTACCCCAGGCGCAACAAACCGCCCTCCACGACCTTGCCTTGCGGATCGAACACCCCGCGCTTGTTCCGGATCAACACGCGGGCCTTCATACCGAGACCTTCGTGTGGGGGTGATCGGTCGCCAGGATTCGCTTCATTGCTCGCTCGGGGGTGCGGGAAAGACACGGTCGTAGATGGCCGGCAACCTCGACAGCGTGCGGTCGAGGTCGAAACAGTTGTCCAGAGTCGCCGCGCTGAGACGCCCGGCGATATCGGTGTCGGCGCGCGCGCCGGTCTCGAACGACAGGTCATTCTCCCAGGCGTTCATCGCGACCTTCTGAACCATCCGATAGGACTCGTCGCGAGACAGTCCGGCACGGATCAGTTCCAGCAGCACCGCCTGACTGAACGGCAAGCCACGGGTCAGGTCGAGATTCGCGCGCAGCCGTTCCGGGTAGACCACGAGGTCGCGGACCACCCCGATCATGCGGTGCAGCGCGAAGTCGAGCAATGTCGTCGCATCCGGACCAATCACGCGCTCGACCGACGAATGGCTGATGTCGCGCTCGTGCCACAGCGCGACGTTCTCCATCGCGGCCATCGCGTAGGAGCGCACCGTGCGCGCCAGACCCGTGATGTTCTCGGTGAGCACCGGGTTCCGCTTGTGCGGCATCGCGCTCGACCCCTTCTGCCCGACGTGGAACCGTTCCTCGGCTTCGCCCACCTCGGTGCGCTGCATATGGCGGATCTCGATCGCGAAACGCTCGAGACTCGACGCGATCAACGCCAGCGTCAGAAAGAACTCGGCGTGGCGATCGCGCGAGATGACCTGCGTCGAGCACGGGTCGGCCGAAAGCCCCAGTTTCTCGCAGACAAACGCCTCCACCGACGGGGGCACGTTGGCAAACGTGCCCACGGCACCAGAGATCTTTCCGTACGCGACGGATTCCCGCGCCGCCGCGAGGCGCACGCGATTCCGCGCCGTCTCCGCGTACCACGACGTCAGCGTGTGCCCGAAGGTCGTCGGCTCGGCATGAATCCCGTGGCTCCGACCGATCTTCGGGGTCGTCGCGAATTCCCGAGCACGCGTCTCGATCACGCCGAGCAGCTCGTCGAGACCGGCGAGCAGCAAGTCCCCCGCGTCGCGCAACTGGATCGCGAACGCGGTGTCCAGCACATCGCTCGACGTCATCCCGAAATGGATCCAGCGACCGTGCTCGGCGCCGACGCTCTCTTCGAGCGACTGCACGAACGCGGCGACGTCGTGCCGCGTGACCTGCTCGATCTCCAGGACCCGCGCCACATCCAGCACCGCCCGCTCGCGGATGTGCGCTGCGGCCTCGGCCGGGACCAGCCCTTCCGCGGACCATCCCTCCACCGCGGCGAGTTCGATCTCAAACCACAGCGCGAGTTTGTGCTCCTCAGTCCACAGCTCCGTCATCTGGGGGCGGGCGTAGCGCGCGAGCATTGGAGTTCCTGATTTGAAGTTAGTTGGGGCTGGCGCAGCAGCGGAAGCCAATGTACGCCGCCGACGAGCCCGGTGATTTCGGGGACGAATACCGGCAGGACCCCACGTCTTCGTCCGACTCGTAGCCGCCGCCGGCGATGCGCTGCTCTTCGACCCACTCGTGCGCGTTGCCGACCATGTCGTAGGTCCCGCTGCGACTGCGGCAGTCTTTGAACGCGCCCGACTTGGCGGCGGAACGTTCGAACCCGTCTTCGTCCGCCGTGTTACAGCCATCCGGCTTGTGGCGCGTGCCGTAGGGGTACTTCGACCCGCAGGCGGCGCGCCACTCCTTGAGCTCGCACAGGCGCTTGCCGGCGCTCTCGCAGGACTTCTTGGCTTGGAACCACGTGACGCCCGTCTTCGGCACGCTGCCGCTTCCCGGGTACTCGTAGGCGTCGATGCAGTAGTTGCCGATCTTGGACGACTTCACGAGCTTCATTCCACCCGCGCAGTCGGTGCCCGTCGCGACCGGCTTCTCCACTTTCGTCGGCGTCTCGACCGTCTTGACGGCGTCGGGCTTCACCGGCTTCACCGGCACCGGCTCGACGACATCTGGAGTCGTCGTGCCGTTGGTCTGCTCTGGCGTGGGGTCCACCGCCTCGACCGGCGGGATCAGCGCGGCCACGGCCGCGCCTTGAGCCACACCCACCTTGTCCAACGCGACCTGCGCGGTGGTCTCGACCGACGGGGCATCGGCCACGACCACCGGTTCGACCGGCGCCGGGGTCGGGGGCTTCGGCGATTCGCCGATCTCGACCGGTGGCTCGCCGATGTGCTCGACATCGCCGCTGGGGCGCAGCAGGACGCCCCCCGCCACGAGGAGGGACACCACGACGCCTACGATCAATCCCGTCTTCAGGCTCGCATCGCTCTGCACGGGGCGCGGAGCGGGGATCGGGCCCGACGGCTTGGGCACCGCCGCCGTGACGGTCCGACTCGTCCCCGCCGGCACCGTACGCCCAACTTCGCGGGTCAAGATGTCGTCCTGCAGCTTCTTCGCCAGATCACGATTGTACTCGACCGTGGCGACTTCCTCGGCCTCCGAGGCCTCCGATGGCGCCGGGCCTGGCGGCGGCGCCGGTGGCAACGTGGGCGTGGCCTTTCGCGGTGGAGGCGGCGGTGGCTTGAACGCGGCCGGACCCGTCGCTCCCTTCTCCAGCAGGCTTCCCGTATCGATGAGCGTCGCGAGATCTTCACTCAACGCTTCCACCGACGGATACCGCTCCGATGGATCAAACGCGGTCGCACGTTTGACCAACGCGTCGACCCCGCCCAGCTCGCCACCGCTGCGCGAACCCGGGGTGTAGTCCGGCCCGAACATCATCTCACCGATGATCACACCCACGCTGTAGACGTCGGCGCGCGGCGTGGGATCGGTCTTCTCGGCGTGGAGTTCCGGCGCAAAATACGGATTCTCCCGCAAACGCGGGATGATCGCCTTGGCCGGCAACGCCGCCAGGAGGAACGAATCCGTCATCTTGATCAGTTCCGGCAGGAACACGATGTTCTCTGGCTTCAGATCGCCGTGCGGGAAATCCCGAGACACGTGCTGAAGCGCCAGGGTCACCTGCGTGACCACCGGCTCGAGCTCCGCGAGGGTGAACGTCTCATTCTTCGACTTTCGAAGGTCGAGCACTTTGCGCAGGCTCAATCCTTCGAGCAACTGCATCGACACCCAGGGGTGGCTCTTGTGCACGCCGGAGTCGTGAAGGCGCACCACGTTCTGCTGCGTCAGCCGCCGACCGGCCCGCGTCGCTTGCAGAAAACGCTCTTCGTCCAGCGGGGTCTTCAGCACTTCGGCAGCGAAGATCTTGACCGCTACTTCGGCGTCGATCGCGGTATCGCGCGCCCGATACACTTCGCCGAAGGGACCCTTGCCCAACATTTCGCCGAGCACGAAGCGTTTCGCGACTTCCTCGCCGGGCGGAAACAGCTGCGCCTCGAGTCGAATCGCCTTCAACTCCTGCGAAATTCGCAGACCCCGAGACTCGGTGAGCTTCAGGCGGCGCGCGCCCTTCAGTTCGGCACCGCAATTCGCACACGCCCCTTCCCGCGTGTCGACCGGACTTCCACACTGATGACAGAGCACGCCGTTCTCCTCAGGGCGCCGAACCTCGCGGCGAAGCGGTTGGTTGACTATCAGATCACCGGGCACCGCGCAACCGCCCGAACATCGCAAATGGACATGAGATCCTACTGAATTTGCCGCCAACATGCCCGTCTGAACCGGCCGTCACCAAAGAGCTCACGGTCTGGGTTGAGAATTCGGGACTCAGCCCCGTATACTCATTCCGGCCAGCGCCGTCACACTGAACCGCCCACCAGGAGATCGTCGTGTTGCGAACTCGTCAGCTGCAGAAAAATCGCGCCTTTTCCACCATGATCAGCCTGTTGCTCACCTTGAGCTTCGTCCTCATCAGCTCCCCCGCGTCGGCCAAGGGCGGGATTTCGAGGCTGAACGGCGATATCGTGGTGAGCACCAAACGCTTCCCGTCGCGCTTCGGCAGCGACGATGAGATGTACAAGCACATGAAGAGCGTCAACACCCACGAGATCACCGCCAACGAATCGGGAAAGTGGGAGTTCGAGTACATGGCGTTCCTGCCCAAGCCGGTGGCGTCCTTGCAGGCCGCGATTTCGTTCTACGACGTCACGAATCCTGGCACCCAGCAGTTGGTGGACACCTTCACCTTCTACCCTTCCGATCGCACGGAGAAGATCCTCAATGGGCACGCCGAGCTCGGATCCAAGTTCGCGCCGAACCGAAAGTACTTGATGGTGTTCAGCCGCGGGTACGGGCAGAGCGCGCTCGCGAAAACCGTCATCGTGTTGCGCTGACGGCGATTCTGACGGCCTGGAAGAGGGTGAACGACGAAAGGCTCACGGTGACCCGTGGGCCTTTCATTTTTGGCGGGCGCCCTAATAGGTAGGATCTTACGGCGTACTCAACACAAGTGTTCCGCTCCGCTGGTCCGCTGGTCTGCTGGTCTGCTGGTCAATTTCAAACTAAGACCCACGCACCAACTACAGAACCACCACGCGAAGCGCACGAGGCACTCGCGCTCCACGGGCGAGGCCGCGGTTCACCAGCAGGCTCGAGGTTGCTCCGACGCTTCGCGTGGTGGCTCCATGAACCGAGTGTGGGTCTTAGTTTGAATTTGACCGGCGACCAGCAGACCAGCGGACCGGCGGACCGGCGGACCGGCGGACCGGCGGACCGGCGGACCGGCGGACCGGCGGACCGGCGGACCGGCGGATAGGGGATTATTGAGCAGACCAGCGGATTCGCGGCACCTTAAGTGATCACCTTTGAGGGCGCCCTAATCGTCGAGTGTTTTTGGCGGCAGCGTCATGTCGTCGGGCACGCTCTCGCTGGCAGGTTTCGGGCTGGTCTCAGCCTCGACGACGGGCGGATCCGGCTCTGGATCGAGCTCTGGTGTGGGCTTCGGATCCTGTTTGGGTTGAGGATTGGGGCGGACCACGGGAACCGGAGGTTGTTCGACCACGGGCTGCTTGTCTGGCGCCGGCGCCGGCGCAACGACCGGGTTCACCGCGGCCTGACACGCGGTGACACGCTCGCCGAACTTGAGGCGAACACCCTTGGTCGCCACGCTCGCGGCAATCCCCGCGGCCTTCCCGCAATCTTTCGCGGCGATTGCGGCATCGAGATCGCGGCCGACCCGCTCCAGCGCTGTGAGCTCGCGGTTCAACGTCTTGCGCGCCTCCGAATCGCTCACGGGCGAGTAGTCATAGGTCGTGCGCGCGTCCTCGAGCTTCCCGTCTTCGATCAGTCGGCGCACGATCCCGATCACCGCGTCCCGGTGCGAGGCATCGACCTGCTCCGTGCGATCGTCTTCAACGGCCTCGTTGGGGGTGGGCGAGGCCGGAGGCGCATCATCGGCCAGCGCCAGCCACAACAGCGCCGCCACGGCGAGTACCGCCACGATCAACACCGCAATCGACACCGCTCCCGGGCCACGATCGGGCGGCGGGGCTCGCCCCGTGTCGTGCTGGCGACCCATCTCGATCGACTCGACTTCCCACTCGACGACCGAGTTCTCCAGGGAAGCAAGCGTCTCACCGTGGGAGTGAATCTCCTCCCAGTGGCCCTCCGCGCTATCGAGCAGCCGAGGTGTGGCGGCGGTTTCACGCACGGTCCCCACGCGCGAGGTCGCGCTGCCGCTGGGCACGCGTAGCTCCTCAAACGCCTCCAGCAGGTCATCGGCCGACGCGTAGCGCTGATTCGGCCCCTTGTTGAGGCACTTCATGATCACCGTCTCGAATCGGGCCGACAGATCGGTGGTCGGCAGCACTTCCCGCGGCCGCGGCGGCGGGTCATTGAGCTGCATGTTCAGCACGACCAGCTTGTTCTTGCCCCGAAACGGGAGCTTGCCGGTGATCATGTAGAACAGGATCACGCCCAGCGCGTAGATGTCCGATCGCCCGTCGGCCTCGTCGCCACGGGCCTGTTCGGGCGACATGAACTCCGGCGTGCCGAACACCGAACCGGTCTCCGTGTTGGGTCCCTCCTCTTCGTCGACGATCTTCGCGATCCCGAAATCGAGCACCTTGACCGCGTAGCGGCCCCGCGAAAGCGGCATCAACATGATGTTGTCGGGCTTCAGATCGCGGTGGATCACCCCCTGACTGTGCGCCGCGGAGAGCACCTCGGCGATCTGCGACCCGAGGTCGAGCACCGTGTCCGCCGGCAGCGGCCCGCGATCCTTGAGCGTCTCCGTGACGTTCTTGCCTTCGATGAACTCGGTGATGATGAACAGCGGCCCGCCGTCACCATGTTGACCGTAGTCGAGCAGGGTCACCGCGTTGGGGTGATTGACCCGGCAGTAACTCTTCGCCTCGTTGAGAAACCGCAGGACGAGATTCTCGTCGTCGGCGAACTTCTGCGACAGGAACTTCACCGCGACTTTCTGGCCGAGCTCGTCGTTGCGCGCCAGGTACACGACACCCATGCCGCCCTGGCCCACCTTCTCGACGATGCGGTACTTCCCGCCGATCACCTCTTCCAGATACATGTCCGGGACACGCCGAATCGAGACGAGGTCGCCGCCGCACTCCGGGCAAAAGTCCGCGTCGTCGGGCGCGGACCGCGTGCACGATCGGCAGACCTTGATCACCAGCGCATCGGGCGAATCGTCCCCGCCGATCGCCTCGTCGCCGGGCGTCACGAGCGACCTCAAGGTCGGCGTGTCGTGGGACAACTTATGGTCGACGTCGTCAGACACAGTATCGAGTTGGGTACCGAAGGCGAGAGGCGTCATCATTGTGCCACGGGTTGCGCGCATTTCAACGTTGGAACCGCGACCGCCGTCGTGCCGATTCCCTCCAGTCGCTTCTGACCGCCCTCCCGCTCGACACCATCGCACACGCTGGGTACGCTCCCCGCATGAGTGAAAAGGTCTACGTCGATGCGCTGAGCGAAGGAGATCTCGTCCAGAGCACGTTCCTCGTCTTGGACAAGGCGATCCGTCCGTCGCGAACCGGCGAGTTGTACCTGCGACTCACGCTCGCGGATCGCTCCGGCCGCATCGAGGGACGCGCGTGGACCGATCCCGAAGCTCTGGGGGCGCGCCTGGAAGTCGATGATTTCGTCGCGTTGCGCGGTGAGGTCACACGTTACGGCGATGCGCTGCAGCTCGACGTCGCGGATCTCGATCGTCTCGCCGACGATGCCGTTGATCTCGCGGACTACTTCCCGACGTCGCGGTGGGAGACGGCGACATTGTGGGCCCAACTGCGCGACCTGCTCAGCGAGCACGTCGAAAGCGAACAGATCCGCGCCTTCCTTGATGCGCTGTTTGAGGACGAGGAAACGGCCCGGCAGTTCCGGACCGCACCGGCCGCGATGAGCAACCACCATGCGTACCTGGGGGGGCTCATCGAACACGTGTTATCCATGTGCGGAGTCGCCCTGCGGTTGGCCGAACACTACGACGCCTACTATCCAGGCCTCATCAATCGCGATCTCTTGCTCGCCGGGGTCGTCCTCCACGACTTCGCCAAAGTCTGGGAGCTGAGTTACCGCCGCGCCTTCGACTACAGCACGCAGGGACGACTCGTCGGTCACATTCCGATGGGCGCCGAACACGTCGGCCGTGTTGCGGCGCGCGCGAAATCGCCCATTTCCGACGATCTGCAGATGCACCTCAAGCACCTCGTCCTGTCTCACCACGGCGAGTTGGAGTACGGCTCGCCCATCAAGCCGATGACACCGGAGGCGCTGCTGCTGCATCAGATCGACATGATCGACAGCCGGATGAACATGTTGTCGGCGGAGCGAGGGGAGACGACGTCCGCCGCAGCGCCCGAGTCATGGACCGACTTCCGACGACGACTCGGCGGCAGGATCTTGTTCCGCGGCGCCAACTCCGCGGGCTGGGAAGTCGAAACGCCGACCACTGCGCAAGATCTCATCGGACCCGGCATCGCGCGCGGCCCATCGCCCAACACCGGCCAAAACCTGAACCTTTTCGGCGACGAACCATGAGCATTCTCGATCGGCTTAATCTTCTCATTCGAAGCGAACTCAACGACCTCGGCCGTGGTTCCTCGTTCAAGAACGCGATGACCGACATGGAGAGCTCCTTGCGCGACGCGCGGCTCCAGAAGGCCAAGCTCCGACAGTCCGAGGCCAGCCTCATCAAGCAGGTTCGAGAGGTGCGCGATACCGCCAACCGCTGGGAGGACCGCGCCGTGATGGCGCTGCAGGCCGGCGACGAGGAACTCGCCCGCGAGGCGCTCGTCATGAAGAACAAGTCGCTGGACCAGGCCGCGCGTCTGCGCGATCAACTCGATGACTACCGCGCCCAGATCCAGGACATCGAACGCGCCCTCGAAGCCCTGCAGATGAAGCTCGAGGGGGCCCGCGGACGCCTGACGTCGCAGGACGGCACCCACACCACGTCGCACGCTTCCCGCGACGAGTCCGCGTGGGACGCCGAGATGCGGCGCCGAATGGGCGAAGACAAGCACCGCCCCGACCGCGACCGCCCAAGATCACCCCAGCATCTGGACCCCTTGGACGACATGGTCGATGACTTCGGCGCCCGCCGGTCGTTCGATGAGTTCGACCGCATGTCGTCAAAGATCAATGCCATGGAGGCCGACATCGAGGCGATGCACGACCTCGCCGATGACGACCCCCTCATCGACCCGCGCCGCCGACAACTCGAGGACATCTTCGACAAGCTCGAGCGCAAGAAGAAAGGCGACGACGACCTCGCCGACCTCAAGAAGAAATTCCAGTAGCCCCCCGCGACACCTGGCGCCCCCGCGGCGACACCGACCGACGGAAGTAGATCGCGAGCAGCGGCGCCGCGATCGCAGCCGCCACCAGGTCCACGTTCGCACGCGCCCCTCGAAACGCGCACCGCGACCGGCACCCCCGAACGCACCGGGGCACCCCCGACCGCACCGACCGACGGAAGTAGATCGCGAGCAGCCGAGAACGCGCACGGTCCGAGCCGAGAACGCGCACGGTCCGGCCGAGAACGCGCACGGTCCGGCCGAGAACGCGCACGGCCGAGAACGCGCACGGCCGAGAACGCGCACGGTCCCGGCCGAGAACGCGCACGGTCCGACGGACGTGCATCTCCCGCACGGCCGAGAACGCGCACGGTCCGGCCGAGAACGCGCACGGTCCGACGGACGTGCATCTCCAGTAATACCGCCGCGATCGAGGCGCCGGAAAAAAAGTACGCAACGGAACGGCCGAACGGCCGATTACGTGAGTGGACCATTTGCCTGGAGGCCCTCATGTGTACCCCTCGCCGAAACCTCGCTCATCAGTGTTCGATGCTCACC
>JBFIHF010000011.1:0-46349 GCA_041601915.1 Bradymonadaceae bacterium | reverse complement strand
GCCCTGATCGAGACGATGCCATCGGACGACACCGCGGACATGCTCGTCGGGCTGGACGAGGATCGCAAAGATCGCCTGATGGCGCTGCTCTCACTGGACGAGCAGTCCGAAGCCGAATCGCTGATTGGATACCATCCGGAGACCGCGGGCGGGCTGATGTCCACCGAGGTGTTCGCGCTGCCGGAGGAGACGACGGCCGGCGAAGCGATTCGCAGCCTGCAGAGCGACAGCGACAACGCCGAGGTCGTGTTCTACCTCTACGTGATCAATGACCACCAGCATCTCGTGGGCGTGATGTCGTTGCGCGAGCTCGTGCGGGCCCGCAAGACGCTGCCGATCCGCGACCTGATGATCCATGAGGTCATCCGGGTATCGGTCGACCAGGATCAGGAGGAGGTCGCGCGGCTCGTCGCGCGATACAACTTGTTGGCGATCCCGGTCGTGGACCCGAACAACCGCCTTGTGGGCGTGGTCACCGTCGACGACATCATCGACGTCATTCGGCACGAAGCGACCGAAGACATCATGAAAATGGCGGGCGCCGGCGAGGACCTCAGCCCGCACGAGTCGCCGCTCGTCGGCCTGCGCGCTCGGTTGCCGTGGCTGGTGCCCAGTTTCATCGCCGGGATTCTGGGGATCTTGATCGTGTCCTTCTATCAGGACGATCTGCTGCGCGTGATCGGGCTTGCCGCGTTGATCCCGATGTTGATGGGCCTCGCCGGCAACGTCGGCACCCAGTCGTCGGCGATCGTCACGCGATGGCTCTCCGTCGGTCACCTCGAGTTCGTCGACGTCGGCCGCCTCCTGGGCCGTGAGCTCGCGATCGGGACCGTGATTGGCCTCATCTACGGCGGGCTGACCGCCGCGTTCGTCGGCGCGTACTTTGGCGTGCAGGGAGGTGTCGAGCCGCTGCACTTCGCGCTCGTGACAGGCGGAGCCGTGGCGGCGGCGATGTTGCTCGCGACGGCGCTCGGTGGTGCCGCGCCGCTCGTGTTCGAGAAGGTGGGACTGGATCCGGCGGTCGCGTCGGGACCGTTCGTCACGACATCGATCGATGTGTTGGCGGTCTGGCTCTATCTGGCGATGGCAGCGGCGTTGCTCACTGGTTGAGCGAGCGCGCCAGATCGCGGGCTTCGACGATGTTGTCCTCGATCGAGCAGTACGTCCAACCGCCGTAGCGACCGACCGAGTACACGCCGTGCTCGGCGAGTTCGGCGGTGGCGCGGGCGTGGAGCGCCCGCGAACCCTCGTTGATGTGCACGTACGCGGGATCGAGCACCACACTGTGGTGGGAAACCAGCACGTGGTCGTCGATGATGCCCGCGCGTCGGAGGTCGGCGAGGACCTGTGCGCGGGTGCCGTCCACGTCCACGACGTCGTCGGTGGCCAGGCCCACCTCCACGTAGAGACTCATGCGCGGCTGGGACAGGATGTTGTCGTAGAACCCGACGCGGTAGAAGCACAGTTCGCGGTCCGGGAAGTACACCCAGTGCGCCCCTTCGAGGCCTTTGCGGTCGAAACCGAGATTGAACACCAGTACTTTGTTGGAGCTCAACACCGTCGGATCGTAGTCGAGGCCGGTCATCGGCATCAGACGGTCGAACGGTGCGGACGAGACGAGGAACTCGTATTCGATCTCGCGGCCCGCCGACGTCGTCGCCACGCGGCGCGGCAGATCGAGGGCGACCAGTGACTCGCCCAGCGCGATGCGGTCCGCCGGAACCTCACTCGCCAGGGCGCGGACGTACTCGATCGCGCCGCCCGTGGGATACGTGAAGGTGGCGTTGTACGAGGCGTTGTCCGGCCGACGCATGTTGCGGATCACGTCCGCGACGTCGGCGTATGGGAAGAAACGACCCATCGCGTCGCGGTCGAGCAGCTCGAGGTCACAGGCGTAGAGCTTCTCGTTGTAGGGCACGAGAAATTTCTCCGCGATCGCGCGCCCGAATTTCTCGTAGAGCATGCCCTTGAACGACGTCGACGCGACGTCGGTGATCGCGAGCTCGTCGCGGAAGTAGAGGTCGTGAAGGCAATCGATGAACTCGTCGACCGGCAGTTGGTGGATGTTCTTCTGAAACGGGAAGTCGATCATCTTGCCGGCGTACAGAATCCGGGAGTCCTTGACGACCGTGGCGATCTCTTGGCCCGGCATCCGGTCGCGCAGATACTGCTCGATATCGGGATGGCGGAAGTGAAAGAAATGCCCGGAGTAGTCCCAGACGAAGCCGTCCTGCAGCACGGTCTTGCACCACCCGCCGATCTCGTGATCGCGCTCCAAGACGAGGATGTCTTCGTCGTCAAAGAAGTTCGCGAAGGCGAGACCGGTGATGCCGGCGCCGACGATCAGGGCACGTCGTTTCATGTGGTCAGAAGCGCAGCTGAAGGGTGGCGCCGACCGTTCCGTGACCCAGCGTGGGCAGGATCAAGAACGACTGTTGGGCGGGAGCCTCACTGGGTGATGTGAGGTAGTACACGAGCAAGCCGATGCCGGCAGCTCCCACGACGCCGCCGGTCACGCCGAGCACCGCGGTGAGGGTGCTGGCGACTTTCACGCTTTGCTTCTCCCAGTCACGGAACCCCGGATCGTCTTCGATGTCGGCTCTCTGCGCGGAGGTGCACCCGCTGTACACCTCGCCGTCGCACTTGTGGACGCGGGCGAAGTCGTCGAGGCCTTGACGGAACGCAGGTCGATCCACGGCGAAGTACTTGATCGTGGCCCAGCTTCCCAACGCGATGCCGGTACCGATGCCGGCCAGGCCGCCGGTCAATGCCCATCTCGGGCGCTCGGCGGGGGCGGGTGGCGGTGGCGTCGGGTCCGGCTTGGTCTCCACGGGCGGCGTGATCTTCGCCTGCTCTTCGGCGGCCTTGCGCTCTTCGAGCTTCGTGCGCAGCGCCGCAACCTCGCTCTTGAGGCCGACATCTTCGGTCTGCAGGCCCTGCAGCGTCGCGAGCGCGCGGTCCGTTTCGCCGGCATCGGCCTGGGTGCGGGCGTCTTTGAGCGTGCAGTAGGTCCCGACCTTGTCGATATCCCGGCGGTCGGGGGGTTCGATCGTCGAATCGTCGACGACGCGCCCCATAACTGCCCGGGCCTCGGGGCACCGATCGGCCTTGTACCAGGCGACCATCGCGTTGAGGCGCAGAAAGTTCGCGGGTGCGTCGCGTTCGATGGCCTCGAACAGCGTCGCCGCAGCCACGAAATCGCCGGCGCGGAAAAGCTCCACCGCTTGCGCGACGCGAGGATCGTCCTGCGCAATCGCGGCAGGAGAAATGGAACTGACGAGGAGAAATATGAGGACTGCGAATCGCGTCACGCGACGACCTTTGGAAGTTCGGTCATCTTGATCCACGCGCGGATGTGGGTCAAGCCACCCGATTAGTCGGCGTGGATCCGTGTGCGAGTAGTCGTTCGTAGTTTTTCGGGTTTCTTGCGCGTGGCGGGCTCGGCTGCTGGCGGGTCAGCAGGTGGCACCTTGACGGCACTCTTCACGGCCGGCTTGGCCGTCGCCGCGTCTGGCGTACCTTCCGAGTCGGCGGCCGGCTTCTCGGCGGGCTCGACGGCCGGCTCCTCGATGGGGAGTTCGACGGGCTCCGGCACAGCCTTGACCGGCGCGTCCGGCAGCTCGTCCTCCGGTGCGGCGGTCGGCGCATGCAGCAAGTGCTGAGGGACCTTCGTCGGGGGGGGCGGGTCTTGCGGGCCCCGCAACACCACGACGCCCACCCCACCCAGGACCAACAGTGCGACGAGCACGATGGCAAACAGCGCACGGGTCTCGGTTGCCGAACGGGCCTGCGGCAAGGTGTCGTGTTCGCGGCTGGCGTCGGAGACGCCGCCGCCGTGGAGGAGCACGGTTTGTGCGCGAATCTCGGCCGTCGGCGGCACGTGGCCTGGCGTGGGCAGCGCGAACGGGGCCGAGTGCGGATTTGTCTCTTCGTTTCCGAGCGCCGGCGCTTCGTTGAAGATCTCCGGCATCTTGCTGACGAGCGTCGGGAACCCTTCGAATTCCTCATCGTCCTCGACCTCGCTCTCCTCGGGGAGCGTGAGGCGATCGAGGGTCTTCACCAGCTCTTTACCGGACTGGTAGCGCTTCTCCGGTTCCTTCTCCAGCAAGCGAAAGATGATGCCCATCACGTCCGACGGTACGTCGCCCTGGATCGGCGGGACGGGCTTCGTCACGTGGAGCATCAGCAGGTCGAACGCCGAGTTGGCGAAGAACGGCAGCCGCCCCGCCGCGAGCTCGTAGAACATCACGCCCAGCGAGTACAGGTCCGCGGACGGGTTGAGCCGGCGGATCGATCGCGCTTGCTCGGGGCTCATATAGGCGGGCGTCCCGAACACCTCGCCGGCCTTGGTGATGCGCTGCGACTCCGGCGACTCGTTTTCGTAGGTGCCCTTGACGATCCGGGCGATGCCGAAGTCGAGCACCTTCACCATCTCGCTGCCGTCCGTCATCCGGGCGAGCATCACGTTCTCGGGCTTGAGGTCGCGGTGCAGGATGCCAAAGTGGTGGGCGTGATCGAGGGCCAGCGCGATCTGACGGATGATCGAGATGACCTCGGACAGGCGCATCTTTTGGCCGAGCCGCTTATCCAGCGACACGCCGTCGATGTACTCGATCACGGTGTAGAAGGCCGCCAGATCGTCGGAATAGCCGAAATCGTACAGCGTGATGACGTTGGGATGGTTCAGCTTGCCGATCGCCTTGGCTTCGACTTCGAAGCGAGCCTGCAACTCGGCCTGGTCGACAAACGCCGGATGCAACAGCTTCACGGCGACCGGGCGGTCGACCATGAGTTGCGTCGCCAGCCACACCGCGCCCATACCGCCGGCACCGAGCTCTCGCTCCAGGCGATACTTGCCCACGATGACCTGGCCAGATTTGGGCAGAGTGCTCATTTCGTTCCGGGTGAGCGGCTGCTCGAACGGTATGAACGTGGGTAGAAAACCGTGAAAACCGCGTGCCCACGGTACCCCACCGGTGTCGTTTCTTCAACCAACTCGGCAGCGGTCGTGTCCACCGACATCACCGATATCGAGCTCCACCGACATCACCGATATCGAGCCCTGCGCGGGCTTTGCAATCCGTTGGACGAGGGGGCCGCTTGTCGGGACCTCCTCGAACCTGCTAATGGGGCGAGGGTCGTTTCGATGGTGAACTATGCGCCGCACAATCTTGCTCGTCACAATTGGTCTGGCGTTCGCGTCGTGCGGCGATCCCACCGATCGCCCCGAAGACTGCAATCCCAACGAATACTTCGATGAAGCGCGGAAGCTGTGCTTTTCGTGTCGCGCCGTCGTGCAGCCGCGCTGCGATGATGGTTGCGGGATCGTCCTGACGTCCGACGAGCGCGGATGTCCGGCGGCCGAATGCGTGGTGGGCGATGACTGCACGACGTGCGGGCCGACGGAGTACATCGACTCGACGCTGCGCTGTGCACTGTGCGACGGCCCAATGACCTGCGCGGACGACGCGACGCCGCAGCGCCAGCTGTCCGAAGGACGCTGCACGCTGAGCTGCCCTTGATCCGCAGCGCGCTGCTGCGCTGGTTCGGCGAGAACGCGCGCGAGATGCCGTGGCGCGGCAGCGATGACCCGTACGCGGTGCTGGTCTGCGAGGTGATGTCGCAGCAGACGCGCATCGACACGGTCCGCGACTACTGGACGCGCTGGATGGTGGAGTTCCCCACGCTGCGCCAACTCGCCGCGGCCCACGAAAGCGACGTGATGCGGATGTGGGCAGGGCTTGGGTACTACCGGCGGGCGCGCAATCTTCACGCCTGCGCCCGATACGTCGTCGCCAATGGCGGCGAGCTCCCCCCCACGGCGGCCGAACTGGCGACGTTGCCCGGGATCGGCCCATACACTGCGGCGGCGGTCGCCTCGATCGTGTTTGGTGAAGCCGTTGCCGCTGTCGATGGCAACGTGAGCCGAGTCGTCGCGCGGCTCCACGCGCTCGAGGGTGATCCGACGCGCGCGCCATTTCGCCGCGCGGTGGCGTCGCACGTCGCGCCGCTGATCGATCCCGATCGCGCTGGCGCGAGCAACGAGGCGCTCATGGAGCTCGGCGCCACGATCTGCACCCCGCGCGCACCGTCGTGTGCCGCGTGTCCGGTCGCCGACTGGTGCGCCGCTCGGGCTCAGGGCGATCCGACCGCGTTTCCCTGGCCCAAGCCGCGAAAGGCGCCACGGCGTCAAACGCGCACCTGCGTCGTCGCGTATCGTGAGCCCGGCGAGGTGTTCGTGCGGCGCGGAACGGAACAGCTCCTCGGTGGCCTCTGGGAGTTCCCGACCTACGATGAGGACGCCGCAGGGGCACTGGCACTCGTGGAGCCGGAGCACGGCCTCGTCGGGTGCAGTGAAGCGATCGGGTCCGTCGAGCATTTGTTTTCGCATATTACGATGACCTACGAGATCCTCCACGTCCGTGTCGTGGGCTCCACGGGCGGCACCGACGGAATCTGGATGGCCATCGACGCCCTCGAAGATGCCGGAATGTCGGTCGCCATGCGTCGTGTCGCTGCCGCGGTCACCAAACGTGCGCTTCATCGCCCATCGTGCGGTCCGGAGTGACAATCCCAAATGCGTTGTGATATCTTCCACGGGTCCGTTTCGACCTAGAGGGTGACGTTGGCCGACCCCCGTGCACAAGGTGTTGACCGTCCGCCGCTCATGCAAATGACGGTGATGAGCGGGCCCGATGCGGGCCTCGCGCAAAGCTTTCGTCAGGCGCGCGTCACCTTGGGACGCGACCAGCGAAACGACTTTGTGCTGACCGACGGGTTTGTCTCCAATCGTCACGCGGAACTCGTGTATCGCAATGGCTCGCTGACGTTTCGCGACCTACGCAGCCGGCACGGCTCGCTGGTGATGGTCGAAAACGTCTCCACCCATCTGCAGGACCAGGAGAACCGCCAGGTCGAGCTCGCCAATGGTGCGGAGCTGCAGGTCGGTTGTTCGGTCATCAAGCTCGTGTTGCCCGAGCGCGCGGAGACCAAGCCGATGGAGCGCGAGTCCGCGTTGCCCGGCGAGAGCATCTCGGTGACGCAGGACGGCAACTCCCATCGGGAGCAGCTGATCACGGCAGCCCACGAGCCAGTGAGCGCGCTGACCCGGCGGATCGACGGCAACGACCGGCGCCTTCAGATTCTGTTCGAACTCGCCGGCCAGCTCAACGCGATCTCGACCCTCGAGGAAGTGCTGGAGCGGATCGTCGAGGCGACGTTCGAAGCTTTCCCGGCCGCAAACTTCTTCGCGATCACGCTGATCGACGACCCCGAGAACCCCGAACTCGAACAGCCCTACCTGTCGCGAATGCGTGGCGATCTCCAGGACACGACGGAGAAGCCGATTCTGAGTCGCAGCATCCTTCGCCGCGTGCTGACCGAGGGTCAAGCGGTGCTGTGGGTCAAGGACTCCTTGGGGCTCGAGGTCTCCCAGTCGATCCTCGACGCGAAGATCACCGCGTGCCTCGCCGCGCCGCTCGTCGGTCAGCGCTCGATTCTGGGCTTGATGCTCGTCGACACGCGCGGCCGCGGCAGCCTGTTCTCCAAACAAGACCTCGATCTGTTCAGCGTGTTCGCCTCCAACGCGGCGTTTGCCCTGGAGCGCGCGCGCCTGTCGGACAACATCGTTCAGATGTTCGAGAGCTTCGTGCAGGCGAGCGTCACCGCCATTGAGGCTCGTGATCCGACCACCGCGGGCCATAGCAACCGCGTGGCGTCGTACACGTTGGAGATCGCGGAGGTCGTCAATCAGGTGACGGGCGGCGAACTCGGCGAGATTTCACTGACGACGAACGAGCTGACCGAACTGCGCTACGCCGCGCTGCTGCACGACTTCGGCAAGATCGCGGTCCGCGAGGACGTGCTCGGCAAGCCGACCCGACTGCCCGAAGAACGCATGCAGTTGCTGGAGCAGCGGTTTCGGACAGTCAAAGCGTTGGTCTGGCGCGAGTTGCTCGAGGAGGCGATGGCGCAGAACGTGCCATCGGCGAGCCTCATTCAGACTGTGGAAGAGCGCTTCGTGGCGCGGTCCGCCGAACTCGACGAGACGATGACCTGGTTGCGAACCATCTCCTCGGCCGGCTTCGTCGATGATTCCGCGATCACCAGGATCCATGGGCTCGGCGGTCGATCGTATCGCGATCTCGACGGCGAGACGCGGCCCTATCTGACCGAGTACGAAGTAGAGAACCTCACGATCCGGCGCGGAACCCTCAACGAGGAGGAGTGGGACAACATGCGCAGCCACGCCGCGCGCAGCGAGGATTACCTCATGCGCATCCCGTGGAGCGAGGATCTGAAGAACATCCCCTGCATTGCCGGTGCGCACCACGAAAAGCTCGATGGTTCCGGATATCCGCTGGGGATCACGGCCGACGCGATCATTCCGCAGGTGCGGATGCTCACGATCGCGGACATCTTCGACGCGTTGACCGCCGCCGACCGCCCGTATCGCAAGGCCGCGACAATCGAGCGCGCGGTGGAGATTCTTCATCTCGAGGCCAAGGACAACAAGCTCGATCACCAACTGGTGGACCTGTTTGAAGGCGAGGTCGTGTCCCGAATTCGCCACCTCGTACCGTCCAATCAGGACCGCAGCGACGACGTCGTTTAGCTCGCCCGCGGACCAGGCGGTTCTTCAACGGTGAGTGACCATCAGTCGGCCGGCTCTTCAAAGTCGGCCACGATCTCACGCAAGAAATCGAAGTGCGCGTCGGTCCCGTTCTGAAACGCGGTAATCCGCTGCGTATCCCCGAGTCGCGGGATCCCGAGCTCCTTCATCGGGTCGAAGGCGAGCAACGCGGCCCGCATCGACGCGCGGTCGGCGCGGCCCACCGTCGGGCCCGCCACCAGCGGATCTTGAGGGACGTTGCCCGTGATCGCGATCTGGCGGAGCTGGCCAATCGGGATGTCCATGCGGTCCGCCGCGATAAAGGCGCCCGAGTAGACCGCCGCCGCCTCGCACTTGCCGGCGAGCAAGTCGCGCAGCGCTTGGATGTGGTCGCCGCTCCAGTGGACCTCGCCGATGAACGTCGCCGGATCGAAGCCGCTCTGCTTGATGAACGCGCGTGGCAGAAAGTTGCCGGTCGTGGAGTTGCGGTCCGTGAAACAGAACTTCTTGCCGTTGAGGTCAGCAATCGTGAGGTTGCTGCTGTTTCCCAGCGACAGGATCAGTCCATCGGAGTGCGCGGCGCCGTCGAACAACTTCACCGCGAGCGGCTCCACGCGATCGTCTTTGGCGCGAGTTCGCAGGTACATCAGCGGAGGAAGCAGTGCGAACGCCACGTCGCCGCGGAGCAGTTTGTCCGACGAGTCGACGTAGGACTTGGTGATCGTGATGTCGACCGGCCGGCCGAGGGCGCGCTCGAGATACCGGCGCAGCGGATCGATCTCGCCGCGCAGGATGTCCGGATCGACGGTCGGTGCCCAGGCGATGGCGATGCGTTCGCCCAGCAGAACGGGCTCCTCCGCATCGACGGCGGGCTCGCGGCTGAGCACCACGAGCAAGCTCAGCCCCGCGACGGCGAGCGCCGCGAGGGCCACCGCGACCGTGGAGAGTCTGCTGCGCGACTCCGTCGGGAGGTCGACCGTGGGGCCGGCGATTTCGCGATGTTTGTCGACCACCGTCTCGTTGCTGATCCCGGCTGGGACGCCAGCGTTGGAGCCGGATGCGTCGCGCGCCGCGGAGCGATCGTGGGCATCGCGGATCGCATCCCGGGTGAGCTTGTAGGCGCGCCCGAGGTCGATGTCGCCGTCTTCGACCGAGTGGCTCTCGGAGCCCGTCAGCTGGAGTAGCCCGTCGCGCTCATGCGCGGTGATGTTGTGTTCGAGCGCCTTCTGCAGCGTCTCGCGCCGCTTGGCGAGGTGGGGACCGGCCGTGGCCTCGACGAACTTTCCGACGGGGTCGGTGCCGGCGTCGATCCGCTCGGTGGTCGCCGCGGTCACCATCGCTTGTCGCATCGCGTCGGCCGTGGCCCATCGAAGGTCGCGATCGCGTTCCAGCGCACGCAGTACCACGTCCTCGATCGCCCGCGGAATCGATGGGTCGTACTCGCTCGGCCGGGGGACCTCCTCCGTCAGGACCGCCTTCATCATGTCGACTTCGGCTTCGCGCTTGAACAGACGCTCGCCGGCCAGCATCTCCCACGCCACGACCCCCATGCTGAAGACGTCGGAGCGGCGATCGAGCTCCTTGCGGCCGGCCTGCTCCGGAGACATGTACGCGAACTTGCCCTTGAGGTGCCCGGAATGCGTGCTCTCCAGCCCGTCCTCGGTCGCTTTGGCCACGCCGAAGTCCAGCAGCTTCACGTTCCCATCCGTCGTGCACATCAGGTTGTGCGGCGAGATGTCGCGATGCACGAGGCCGAGCGTTCGCCCGTCGAGGTCTTGCAGCTCGTGGGCGGCGTGGAGTCCTCGCAGCGACTGCACAATGATGGCCACCGCGACGTCGATCGGGAGCCGCCCCTCGCTCTCCTCGGACAGAACCTGCAGTTCGCGAACGGTGCTGCCGTGGATGTACTCCATCGCGATGAAGAAGTTGCCATCGTCTTCGCCGAGATCGAAGATCTGCACGACGTTCGGGTGTGCGAGGCGCGCCACGATCCGCGCCTCCCGAAGGAACATGTCGATGAAGCGAGGTTTGTCGGCGAGGTGCGGGAGGATCCGCTTCAGCACCACGAGGCGCTCCAGCCCGGCGATGCCGAGCTCGCGAGCGAGAAACAGCTCCGCCATCCCACCTACCGCGAGCCGCGTGATGACTTCGTACCGCCCGATCGTGGGCAGTTCCTCACTCATCGACGCCTCGTTCGACGCTCGTTGGGGTGACGCATCTCGCTTTTCCTGCTGGATTTTCTCTCCGAGCTACTCTACATCAAGGCCAAGCCCCTCCCAAGGTAATCGCCCCATGACACGCGCCGTCGTCGTCGCTTTCGTGATTCTGGCCCTCCCGCTGATCACCGCATGTGAGGCGGAGCAGTGCGTGCAGATGCGGGCGTGCTGCGCCGCGATCTCCGAGCACGAGTGGGTCGGCGATGCGTGCGGTTCGCTGGTCGCGAACCTGCAGGATCCCCAGAGTTGCAGCGGGGTCGTCGCTGCGATCGAGGTCGCCGCGGCGGACAACGGGACTCCGTTACCGGCGGTGTGCAAATGAGTGTCGACGTGACGATCGACGACCTGCTGGACCAGTTTGGTTGGGACGTCGCCGGCGATGCCACCGTGGAGGGCGCCGCCCAGCGGATCCCGATCAAGGTGGAGTCCGGCGAAGACGCGTTGCTGTACCTGTATGCCGATGAACAGACGGCCTTGCGGGCCGGTGCCGCGCACGACAAAGCCGGCGAGCAGCTGTTCGCCGTTCCGGAGCGACTCGCCAGCGGCCCGCGCTGGCTGGTGGTGCAACACCCGCTCGGCCAACCGCTCGTCGACGTGATCGACACGCTGCAGAGTTCGGCAAAACTCGCGGTGCTCGAGAGTCTCGGCCAGGTCTTGCGCAAGCTGCATCAACTGCCGTGTGACCCGTTCTGCGGCGATATCGCGCCGGAAGACGGCGGAGCGGAACGCTGGCTCACGTTCAGCGGCTACGTCGCTCATCACCTCGAGTGGTTCAGCGAAAACATGCGGCGGCGCTCGTTCAGCGATAGTGACGCCGAGGCGCTCACCACCGCGATCGGAGACCTGCGCCACGAACTCAGCGCGTTTCATCCCCGCAACCCCGCGTGCCTGTGCCATGGTAAGCTCGCGACGGAGCACATCTGGGTCGACGATGCCTGCCGCGAGGTCGTGGGTCTGACCGGGTTCGAGTGCGCCGCGCAGGCGCCGCGCGAGGCTGACATCGCCTACTTGCTGTGGATCACGAACATCGGTGAGGACGAGCGCTACGTGCGCGCGTTCTATCAGGGGTACGGCGCGGCGCGCACGATGGATGTGCAGCGCCGGGAGCGCTTCTACCGCCGCCTCGTGGCGTTTCAGGCGCTCTTCGATGGCAAAGGGACCGTCACGGCCTCCGTGGAGCGGCTCATCACGCTGACCTCATCGTCGGCGCTGCTCTAACCGATCATCCACCGACGCAGATACCCGTCGCGCCGGCTCCGCCGCTACACACGCCGCTGCAGCAGTCCGCGCCATCGGAGCAGGTCACGCCGTTGGGCCGGCAGGGGTCCGCGCACGAACCGTTGGTGCAGCGGCCAAAGCAACAGTCGTCGTTGGTCTCGCAGGCCGCGGTGTCCGCCAGGCAGCAGCCCCAGAAGTCGCCCGGCACACACTGCGTCTTGCAGCCGACCGTGATCTTGAGGCTCGTCGCATTGGGGTCCGATTGGCGCAGGTTGTTGCACGTCGGATCGTCGAGCGTCAGCGTGTTGGTGCCCGCATCGAACGTGTAGTTCGCTTCGGCGAGGTAGTTGCCGTTGATGCTGACCCAGATCTTGTCCGGGTCCTCCGGCGGCGTCTCCAATCGGTACGAGCACGCGATGACGGCCGCCGAGATGTCACGCAGCACGTTGACCAGCGTGTCGGCATTGTCGGCGGTGTAGAACTTGTTGCCGCCCGCACCGGCACTGGCGTCCGTGCCGCCCGCTTCGGCCATCGCCGTCAGATTCGACGGGTTCGACCCGAAGTTGAACCCGACCACGTGGACCGGAATCCCGGCCGCGGCGAGCGCGCCGGCCGCGTTGACGCTTCCCGGCAATCCGCCGCAATCGTTGGGCTCGCCGTCAGTGATGAGCACGACGACCTTCTGGCGCAGGTTGGCGTCCGGATCGGCGGCCTCGCTGGCGAGGTCACTACGCAGAACGGTCTCGAGCGCATCGGCCGTCGATGTGCCGCCCCCCGCGTTGATGTTGCCGTAGGAGTTCTTGATCGTGGCCGCGGCGTGTTGCCCCATCGGCAGGAACTCGGTCAGTGACCGGCCGCACACAAGCTCGACCGGGTATGCGGCGAATCCGAAGCGCACTTCCGCGGACAGCTCGTCGGCGATGCGGTCGAGGCCCGCTTTGGCCTGCGTCATCGGGGTTCCATCCATCGAGCCGGACTTGTCCAACACGAGGTAGATGTTCGGCGAGATCATCTCGAAGCCCGACGCGAGCTCGCCGCAGATCTCGCCGACCGGGGTCGGCGAGCACGAATCACCGACGCCCTGTCCGTCGCTGTCCGTCTGGGCACGGTTGGCGCGGCTCGGGCAGTTGTCGCAGATGTCGCCAATGCCGTCGCCGTCGGCATCGGCCTGGTCGGGGTTCGCGTCGTAGGGACAGTTGTCCTCGCGATCGACGATGCCGTCGGAGTCGAGCTCCGCCCACGGGTCATCGCTGGCGAAGTCCTCCTTCTTGGCGTTGGGGTCGATCAGCCCGGGGTTGTCCTCCGGGTTCATGCCCGGATCGACGACACCCGGGTCGGTCTCGGATTGGCAGACGCTCGTGATGGGGTGGGGCGCTTGCCCGGCCGGACAGGTCGTGACGACCGTCCCGGGATTTGTCCCCGATGTGTCGGTGCAGCCGATCAGTAGCAATCCAGCCGAACAGAGACTCCACAGCACGAACTTCCGCATGACTACTCCTGATCCGAAAACATCCAACCAATGTCGAACAGCGTTCGGACTCTGCAATTGCAGCGCCCGTGCCACAGCCGAGGCAAAGAGGCCGACTCCGTGGGATCGTGAGAGATCTCAATGTGTTGAGATGTAGGCCTTTGTGGGCGCCGGGGATCCGATGTCGTCAGATGTGGGTGCGATGCCTCAGGTGTGGCGTTCGGACCGCAGCGTCGATGTCACAGGATCTCGACCTCAACCCAGTCGCCCGCGGCGACGGCGCTCACGCCTTCGTCGACCACGCCGAATGCGTCGCAGCGATGCATCGACACCAGATTGCCCGACGATGGACCCACGTGAGGCGTGAAACTCGCCTCACCGCTCGACGCATCGATGTGCCCGATCACGTACTCCTGTCGATGGGGGGTGCTGGTGATCGCGGCTGTGGTGCGCAGCCTGAGGGTTCGCGGGCCGCAGTCCGACGGCGCCGCTCCCTGCAGCACGTCGAGCGCGGGCCGCACAAACTGATGATACCCGACGAAACTCGAGACCGGATTGCCAGGTAGGCCGATCACAGGGACGCCATGGGGGCGCAGCATGCCAAAGGCCAGCGGCTTGCCCGGCTTCATCCGGACTTTCCAGAACGCCATGCCCGCGGTCTCCTCGTCCAGAATCTGGCGGACGTAGTCGTAGTCCCCGACGCTGACCCCACCCACGGTGAGCAGGAGGTCGACCTTTGCGCCGAGGTCGCGAAACGCGCTCCGCGTCGCATCTTCATCGTCGGGGACCACCGGAGCGACGAGCGCCGCCGCGCCGCTGGCGTGGACGAGCGCCTCGAGCATGTAGGCGTTGCTGTTGAAGATCTGGCCCGGCCCGAGCGTGCAGTCCGGCTCGACGAGCTCCGAGCCTGTGGTGATGATGCCGACGCGTGGCTGGCGAAAGACGGAGACGACCGTGCGGCCAAAACTGGCGAGCAGTCCGATGTCGGCCGGGCGGAGCAGGGCGGCAGGGGTGAGCACCGGTTCGCCGGCGCGCATGTACGAACCCCGTCGCCGGACGTGCTGCGACGCCCCGTCGACCGCGGTCCAGTCGATGGTGACGGTGTCGCCGTCGACCGTGCAGATCTCGCGCATCGCGACGGTATCGCAGCCCGCGGGCATCATCGCGCCGGTCATGATGCGCGTTGCTTCGCCCGCCTGCACCTCCCCGACAAACGGGACACCGGCGGCGCTTTCGCCCACGACGCGAAGTTCGTGGCCCGCATCGGAGAAGCGGAACGCGAAGCCATCCATCGCCGAGTTGTCGAACGCCGGGGAGTCGGCCGGTGCCGCGACGCTCTCGAACAGCCGCCGGCCGCTTGCGTGGGTCAGCGTGAGTCGTTGGGCGCCGAGTGGCGTCAGGGCTCCGAGGATCGTCGCGCGGGCCTCGGCGACGCTCACGAACTGGTTCATCTCACTCATGGCGCTCTCGAAGGTCCGCGAGCGGAGACACCGCGTCGGGATGAATGTCAGTCATCGCCGTGATGGCGAACACGTCGTCGATCGCGATCGGCGTCGCGTGAAGTCGCAGCATCGACCCCTGTTCTGCGAGCTGTGCGGAGAGCTCGGCACGCAATGGTTCAGGGGCGAAGAGCATGTTCGAAAACGGTTGGTCGAATCCGTCGGGGTCGAATTGCACGCGCGACTCGCCTTCGAGGAAGACCGGGAGTCCGGCTCGCCAGGTCTCCACGAACGACGCCAGTCGTGGGGCCACGCACTCACGGGCACCGACTTTCGTGAACAGCGGCTGCGAGCCGACGGTGCGAAACCGCGCCTCGCAGAACTGCTCGAGTCCATAGGCGTCGGCGCGTGCGTGGCCGTCGAGCAGCTCGACCCACTCTCCGCAGGTGCCGAGCCACGTCGCGACGGCCGCCCGCGCGTCGGACACCGAGGAATGCTGCGCGTAGAGGTCGCGCATCAGCTCCGGCGACACCAGCGGCTGTCGGAACGGCGTCGCCTCGGCATCGAGTCGATCAAAGGGTGGCTCGATCTCGTGCGCTCGTGCGATGGCGTCGAACCCCTCGCGCAGCGCGCGCAACTTCGTGCGCTGACCGTCGATGGTATGCTCGAGTGCGTCGAGGATCGCGGCGCGTCGCTCGGTGTCGTCCGCCTGATCGGCGGGTCTGGGACTCACCGCCGGCGCTGAGTCGTCGACTTCGTCGCTTCCGCCACGCAAGAGGAGCCACGTCACCAGAAACGCAAACACGGCGAATCCCCCGCCGCTGGCCGCGACGACGGTCGTCGAGGCGAGCGCAAAGAAGTGCGCGGCCGCGGCAACGGCCGCGCCGAGCACCACGGCGGCCAGGAACCCGATGCCGAGCGCGCTGTTGCCGCTGTTCTCGCGCACAGCCACGGCTGTGGTGTCGCGGACGACCTCGGCGGGGTCCGAACCATCGGCGCGCCAACCGGCGAGGCGCGCGTCGACTTCGTCGTAGAGGGCGCAGAGTGGGCGGATCGCGCCCGCACCGTCGGCCTGCAGGATGCGTCCGGGGAGCGCCTCGAGCTCGCCGATGCCATGCTCGAGCGCATCGGGGTCCTCCAACAGCCGCACCGGGAGCAGTTCGGCGGGACGTGGAAGATCCGCGGACTGCTCCGCGATCAGTGCCGCGGCCAGCGCGGCCTTCATTCGCGCGGTCAGAAGCGCGGACACGGCCTCGTAGTCGACCTCGCAGCATGCGACCGCGAAGCTCGCGAACAGGTCGTTGCGGTCCGACTCCAGCAGGCGCACGACATCGGGGTGGCGCCGCACGCCACCGAAGATGACGAGGCGCAGAAAGGCCAAAACCTGACCGACGAGCTCGTCGCGCGTCGCAATGCCCCGTGCGGTCATCGCGTCGAGCAGGAAGACGCGGTCGACCAGAAACTCCCGATCGTCGAGCTTGCGGGCCGCCGCGAACGCGTCGTGCACCGCTCTCAACTCGTCGATCGCGTCGGTCCGGTCCTTTTCGCAGTCGCGCGCTGCGGGAAGGATCGCGATCGGCACGATTCGGAATCGGCGGGCGGACCCCTGGCGGTGTCGGGGAAAGATCGCACGAAAGTGGTGGTCCACGATCCGCGCCAGCATCTCGATGACGACGTTGGTAGCATTGGCGACGAGCGGTTCGCCGAGGTTGAGCAGGATGTACACGTCGAGCACGAAGTCGGTGCCGCTGCCCGGCTTCAGCGTGAGCAGCTCCGTCAGGCTCTGGGTCAGCGCGGCTTCGAGCTGTTCACGAAGCAGCTGCACGGGCCGCGACAGGTTGCCGACCGCGGCGACCGGCGCGTCGTGGGTCTGCAGCAACACGCGCGTGAGCTCGTCGGCGCGGCGCCCGACGAACTCCGCCTCGAGCCGGCGTTGCACGGGTGCCAGCGCTTCGCCCAGTCGAATGACGAGTGCGCGTACCAAGTCTGTCAGCCCGTCTTCAAAGGGAACCGCGCCAGCGCTTCACGACGTCCTCGTGCTCGCGGACGAACTCCAGCAGGCGCGCGGCGGTCGGGTCTTTGCGTTGCTCCAGCGCCCAGATCGCCTCGTCGAGGTCCGCCAGATGGCCATCGATCTGGGCGAGCAGATTGGGGTTCGATCCGTCCGAGATCTCGCGGCGGGTCGCGGCGAGGGCGGACTCGATGCGGCGCCGCGTGCGGTCTTCGACTTTGGCGATCGCCTCGAACGCCCCGAGGTGGTCTTTGCCCAAGCGGTCGTCGACGCTGCCGATGTGCCAGTGGACGGCGCCGTCATCGTGCACGCGGATCACGCCGGTCGCGAACGCCAGCGCGAAGTCGATATGTCGGTCGCGCCGCCCATCGCCTTCGGCCTGTCGCTTGTGTTCGTGCGGGTCGAGTCCCGGCAATCCGTCTTCCCAGGCGGCCTCGATGTGCAGCGGGTAGCCACGCTCGGCGGGGGGCTTCGCCATCGCGAGGTTGTAGTCGCGCTTCATCTCGGCGTTCACGCGCTGGTAGAAGTACAGCGGGATGCCGAGGTTCGCGCGATAGAAGACGATCGACTTCTCGTCCTCCCAGTTCGGGATGCGCCGGCCTTCGGGGGCAACCTCATCGAGCAGCCGCTCCAAGCGGTCCCGGTAGGCGCGGTGGCAGCCGATCAGCGTGCCGGTCGAGTTGATGACGCGCATGTCCTCGACATCGGCGAACGTCGCCATCGGGTGGGCTTTGTTCTCGCAGAATTTCAGCTTGCTCTTGATGTAGCCCTCGATCTGCGCGGGCGTCGGCTGTTGCTTGCTGCCGTCGGCCGAGAACTGCCGCACGAAGTGGTACCGCGCCTCGTAGAACAGGGCGTCGTCGAGCAACAGCCCCTTCTGCGTCAGGTCGTCGCCGCCCGACCGCGACCCCACGATCTGGGGGCGCAGGACGTCGCGGCCCAGTTCGATGAGTCGATTGCGGACGTCGTCGGTAATCTCACGCGCGTTCTTCGCCACGCGGCGGCCAGCTTCATCCTGTCGTGGGTTGAAGGCGTCGGTGATGATGCTGAAGATCTTGGCTTCGTCGAACGTGCTGTACTGCCGGCCTTCGCTGACGAATCGGTCTTCGAAGTACAGGTCCCACAGGCGCTCGCCGCCGACCTCCTGCAGCGCCTCCACGTCCAGGGTGTACGCGTTGCTCTGACCCTCGCCGTGGGCAAAGCGGCCCGTGCGTCGCGCCTCTTCGGCTTCCTTCTCGACCGCCGAAATCGCGTCGACGGCCTGGACCGCGACGGTCCGGAACGCTTCGAGGCGCGTCTCGCAGTGCTCGAGCGCTTCGCGCAACCACTGGGCCTTGAAGTCGTCGACGATCAAGGCGCGGTTTCCGTCGACGAGCGTGCCGTTGAAGTACTGAACGAATCCGGAGCGAGCGTGGATGAAGTCTTCGTTCTTTCCCTTGAGGCGCTCCATGACCGTGAGTTTGGCGGTCTCGGTCAGGCGGTCGCGCCAGGTCTTGATCTCGCCGGACACGAGGTCCGCGGACAGGTCGACCTCATCGCGGATCTGCTCGAGTTTCGCCGTGATCTCGTCGATCTGGGCGCGCAGCTTGTCTTTGACGCGGATGAGGAAGAAGCGCTGGGCGTACGGGTCGGTCTGGTGTGCGGCGAAAAAGTTTCGCATGACGAGGCCCGACCGCAGCTCCTGGCGTACGGAGTCCCACTTCGCGCGGGCGCGGGTGCGGGAGCTGTTCACTTCGTTGCGCAGATCGTTGAGCTCCGCATCGATCTTGATGTTCGCTTCGACGATGTCGGTCGCGCTGACGGTCGGCAGGTCGACGACCTCGCCGCATTCGGCGCCGAACGCGTCGACCACGTTCTGGAACTCGGTCAGCAGATCGGACCCCGTCGGGGTGCGCAGCGTCGCGATCGCCTGATAGGGCCCGTTCTCGATCTCGTCCTCGGCTTCGCGTCGGGCCTCGTAGTCGATGAACTGGCAGAATCGCTGGTCGATCTCGTCGGCCTGACCCTGCCGCGAGAGGCGCTGGAACTTCGGGTCGTTGAAGTCGACGGAGAAGTTCGCGCCGTCCGACGAGGTCTTCTGGAACAGCAGGTAGTCGCCCATCGCTCGGGCCGCGAACTTCAGCGCGCAGTACTCGAGGATGTCGGCGTCGGGCAGGATCAACAGCGAGCAGCCGTTGCTGCCGTAGTAGACCGTGTAACCGGAGACGAGGCCCTTCTGGTGCTTCTCGTAGTTGTCGTAGTCCGAGGCCTGCGCCCCAAGGATCGGGGAGTAGAGCAACAGGTAGGCCGCGTCGGCGACGGCATTCTTGTACTGCGTGATCTCGAACGTCGTCGGCTTGTCCGCGATGTAGACGAAGTCGTACGGCTTGTCCCGGACGTTGGGTTCGTGCGGGTTGTTCGGGTTGTAATGAAACTCCTCGCTGACACTGGCGCCCTCGGCCCCGAGTTTCATGAGGAACTCGAGCTCCTTCAGCGCGGCGTAGCCGTTGGCGTTGATGTCGCGATGCAGCGCGCCGGGCACGTCGTTGAGGAACAGGCTCGGCAGGATGATCGTGCCGTAGATCTTGGGGATCCAGCCCTGCTGCCGAATGAGCTCTTTGATGAGGTAGGCGACCGGGAGAAACGAGCCGCTCCCGGTGCCGCCCGCGACGGAGCCGTACACGAACACGTTGAAGTGCGGCGGCTCATTCTTGCGGTAGGGGTTGTCGTGATGGCGCGCGGTGTTCATCGCCGAGGTGAGCCGCTGGATGATGCGGCCGCGGTCTTGCTCGAGCTGGTAGTACAGGCTCAGTCGGCTCTCGATGCGGATCTGGCCGGCCCCCGCCCCTCGGGTCCCGCGAAACTGGTACCAGTCGTGGACCCACTGCGTGACGAAGCTGTCGGTGTCCTGGTAGCCATCGCCGCGCTTCTGTTCCACGAAGGCGCGCTTGTCGAAGTCGGAAATGAGGATGCGATTTTCGCGCGGGATCGCGTCTTGCTTCGACAGATCGTGGGTGTTCGTGTCGATCGCGAAGAAATGGACGAGCTGATCCAGCGTGTGCCAGTTCCAGCGCGTCCGCAGCTTCTGCGAGATCCGGTTGACGACATCGGAGCCGCTACCGCCGAGTCCCACGAAAAACGTGGGCGACACCTGGTTGAACGAGACCAGCCGCTCCGAGTAGTCCTTCATGCTGATGCGTCCTCACTATTCAGGTGGATCCGATCCTGCGGGGGGCTTCGACCAGTCGGGGTTCCCGCAGGGCATCGCCGCGAGGGACTCTGCCGTGGGCGCGTTGAGGTCCGCCGGCTCACCGCTCAGATCGACGGGGGTCTCGACCTTCTGCTTCCCGCCGCACCCCAGCATCAGGGGGCTCGCGAGGGCGCCGACCAACAACCAGGCCGTGGCTGACTTCATGTGTCGCTCCCGCACTCGGGGTTGGCCGCGTCGTTGCGAAGGTTGATATCGAGGAAGACGTTGAAGCAGTACTCCTGCGACCACGGCATCCCGAAGTCATACCGATTCAGCAACAGGTACGCGGGGTCCACCAACCACTGACCGGGGTTGTTCTCGGTCGAGGTGCGCAGCCACTGAAAGGGCGGCTTTCCGAAGTTCGTCGCGTCGTCGCTCACCAACAGCGTCGGCAGCACGATCGGGGATCCGCCGCTCGTGGTGGCCGGGCGGTCCATGCCGATCGGCGTGTAGACCTGGGTCGCCTGCCACAGCAGCTCCGAACCGACGTCGGTGCGGCGCACCCACAGCGTCGACGGCAGCTCCACCAGCGCGTAGGTCATCTCCTTGTACGGCGTGTCCGGGTACAACGGCGCGACGGCATCGACGGCATCGGAGTACCGCTGGCCCGCGGCGGCCGGTTTGAGGAGCACGCCCGCGCCGGGAAACTTGCCGGCCTCGTGCGAGCAGAAGGGCGGGTTCCCGTCGATCGGGAACGCACACGCCTCGTGCACGCCGGCGGGCACGAACAACGGGTAGTGCGTGCCGTCCTCGAGCGCTGCGGGGTCGAAGTCCCGGAGCTGCTGCGGCTGGCCGGTTCCGCTCACGACGCTGTCGTTGGGTTTGAAGCCGAGGTTCGTGTCGGTGCCGTTCTGAACGCGCACGCCGTCGACGAGCATCAGCGTGTCGGTGGCCTTGTCCACGACCATCACCGCGCCGGTGAAGTCGTGCTCGAACGGGTCCGTCGCGAGGCGCAGCGGGTAGTACATCGTGTACAGGACGAAGTAGTGCGTCTTCGTTTCCACGACATTGTAGTAGACCGCCGCGCGGTTCCGGGTGGAGCTGATGCGCGCGGTGGTTCGGTTGTCGCGCGCTTTGAGGTTGCCGTCGAAGTCGACGACCGTGGGCAGGTCGACATTGACGCCACCACCGGTCGTCTCACCGAGCGTCTGATAGATGTGCGGGGCCCAGCGCTCCGCGACGGCGCGAATGCCGGTTGGCTCGCTGTAGGCGGAGTAGAACTTCGAGACGAACTGCTCGGCGAGGCCGTTATCCGCGGCGTCGCGAACGAACGTCGTCACGATCACTCGATACGGCGTGGCTTGGCGCAGCGGTGATTGCGGCGCCACTGTCACCGTAAACGTCGCGTCGTCGTAACTGATGTTGGCCTGAACCACGCCGTTGGCGGGGTCGCGCAGCTCGATCGACTCGATGTTCACGCTCGAGGCGCGCAGGGCTTCGTCGAACACGATCACGACCGTGGAATCGAGCGCCACATCCGTCGCCTGGTCCGCCGGTGTCACCGAGACGATCTGCGGCGGGATGTTGTCGAAGTTCATGTCCGGTTCGGTGTCCGACATGTCGGGCGTGTTGTTCGACGGCCCCATGTCGACGATCGGAATCTGCTCACAGACATTCGCGACACACCGAAAGCCCCCATCACAGTCCGGGTCGCCGTTGCATTCGACCATCTCGTCGGGCGTCTGGCACGCGCCGGCCTCACAGACCTCGCCATCGCCACAGTCTTGAGCACCGCTACAAGCTTGCGCCTTGTCCTTGCCACAACCCGCGGCAAGGACCAGCGCGAGAGCGACGGCCCACAGGCTCCACGTTCGCATAACAACTCCTCGGAAAGCGCGGGAATCCTATCGCTTCGAGCCATGCGCTGCAACGACGCCGGCTCGCGCGTTTTCAGTCGTGGCGCAGGCCTTCGACGGGGTTCCAGCGCGAGGCCCACCACGCGGGCCCGATCGTTGCGAACAGGCTGATAAACAGCGCCGCGGCCCCGACCGCCAGGAACTCCGACGGCACGATGCGCACCGGCAGGTAGTCGATCATGTAGATCGTGGGATCGAGCCCGAAGTCGGTGTGCTTGATCGCGTAGCACACGATGAGGCCACCGATCAGGCCGTTGAGCGTGCCGACGGCGCCGATGATGAAGCCCTCGATCACGAAGATCTTCATGATCCCGAACCGCGAGGCGCCCATCGACTTGAGGATCGCGATCTCCTTCTGCTTATCGAGCACGATCATGATCAGCGTGCCCACGATGTTGAAGCTCGCCACGACGACGATGAAGAAGAACAGCACCGCGAGAACGAGCCGTTGAAGCCCGAGGCTCGTGAACAGGTTGTGATTGAGCTCTCGCCAATCTAGGACGCGAAAGCGCCCCGGCGGGATCACGGCCTTGATGTCGCGTCCAATCTGGGCCACGCCGAACACGTCGTCGACCCGGATATCGATCCCGGTGACCATGTCGCCTTGGTTGAAGAAGTCCTGCAGCGCTCGGTAATCCGCCATCACGAGCCGGCTGTCGTACTCGTAGAACCCGCTGTCGTAGATCCCGGCGATCTCGAAGTAGTTGCTGGAGGGGCGGTGATCGCTGGACGACCAGCGATCGGGGTCCAGGCTCTCCAGAGGGCTCGTGATCTGAATCGTCTCACCGGTCTTCGCCTCCAGTTTTTCGGCGAGGTTGCGGCCGATCAGGATCCGCGGGCGCGCCTTCTCGCCGTCGGCGGGAAAGCGGTCGTAGACGAGCTTCTTCAGGACCCCGGGTTCGGTGGTGTACTTGGGGAGATCACTGACACGCTCGACTTCGAGGGGTTCGATCCCCTTGATGAGGATGCCGGCGGTCTTGCGGCCGTGCGTCGCGATCATCTCGTGGAAGATGAACGGGCTCGTCGCCTCGATGCCGTCGACGGCTTCCAGCGACTTCTGCACGTCGCGGTAGTCGCGAAAATCGATCCCGAACTTGATGACGAGGATGTGGCTGTTGATGCCCAGCACGCGGTCGCGAAATGCTTCCTGGAATCCGCCGGTGACGGCGACGACGCTGGTCAGCGACATCACCCCCAGCCAGACGCCCAAGATCGCGATCATCGTGATCGTCGACAGGAAGCTCTTGCGGCGATTTCGCAGGTGGCGAATCGCGATGAAAGATTCGTAGGACGACAAAGGGTGTTAACCGATGGCGGGAGTTCTTCGGGGCCACAACCTCAGCGAGGTACTCCGTGTTCCCTCGCAGTCGTCTAATACAGCGCGCCTCGGCCCACAACAAGCTTGTCGCTCAGTCGACGTGATAGCGCATCAGCTGCGCGAGGTCCTGTGCGGAGGAGCGATGGCTCATCGCCCCGGCGCGGTCGCCGGTGGCGTGCAGCGCGCGGTCGAGATTGAGGTGACACCGGTAGATGTCCTTGGGGACGTCGCGTTCCCGGGCGCGCACGAGGCTCGCTTCGAGGTGACTGAGCGACGCCTCGACATCGCGGTCGAGCAGGCACGATGCCGTCGCGCGCAGATCGCCTGCGCGCTGCTCGCTGTACAAGTCCTGATGCTCACGGGCCACGACGAGCAGCTCGTCACACAGATCGATGACATCTTCGTAGTCGGCGTCGCTCAGCGCGGCGACGGCGCGCTCGCGCAGCAATTCGAGGCGCAGCGCGACAAGGCCGTGTTCGGCGGCCCGCGCATCCGCGCGATGCAGGGTCGTGCGCGCTTCGGCGTAGCGGGCTTGGGACACGAACACCGCCGCTTGCGCCCAGTCGGCCCGACACAGAGCCATCGGCAGCGCGGTGTGGCTCGCCAGCTCGAGCAAATCGTCGAGCAGCGTCGACGCGAGGGCGCTCAAGCCCCGTCGACTCAACATGCGCACGGCACGATTCAGCAGCAGCGCACGCGTATTGAGGTCCATGCGAAACGTCCCCCACCGCGTGTAGAGGTTCATCGCGCCTTCGAGGTTGCGTTGCGCCGCGATCGCGTCGCCGTACCGATCGTACCAGCGGGCGAGGCCCAGCATCGCATACGCGAGCAGGTCCGGGTCGTTGACAGCACGGGCCGCCGTCGCCGCCCGGCGAAAGTGGGTCAGCGCCTCCACGAGATCGTCCTGTTGCAACGCGAGCTGCCCCAACAGGAGCTGCGCACGGGTCGCACCGCGGTCACTGCGAGCGGCCTCGCTGAGCGCGTTTACCGGTTGCAGCGTGGCGCGGCAGATGTCGACTTGTGACAACTCCAGCGCGAGCTCGGCGCGCAACAACAAGAACTCGATCCGAGCCTGCGGTGAACCGAGGCGATTTTCAGCGATCAGCGTCGCCACACAGCGGTAGAACTCCAGCGCGGCGTGGATCCAGCCGTCGTGCTCCAGCCAGCTCGCGTAGGTGCGCGCCTCGGCGAGCGTCGACCGTCGGTCCCCCGCGAACGCGTAGAGACGGGCGAGCAACGGACCCCAGCGGGTTGGCAGTGAGGACTGAATGGCGCGCTGTTTGTAGAAGCGCGCCAGCGCGCCAGCCCACTGCTCGATCTCCTGCCGCGGGTATCGTTCGAGCGCCCAGGTCGACAGCTCCTCGATCCCGGCCAGTACCACGCCCAAAGTGGGTACACGCACGAGCCCGCCGTCGGCGAGTTCGCGCAGCGCGTCCCCGATTTCGTCCTGGGCAAAGCCCGTGATCTTCCCCAGATCGTTCGCCGCGATCGGGTGGCCCGCGAGCCCCACGATCATGAGTAGCAGTGAGGCCAAGTCGCTCAGATCGACGATGGCGTCGATCGATGGGGGCGCCGTCCCGAGCACCCGCACGGCTTCCAGCGCTTCGGGACGACCGATGTCGAACGACGATCGCATCATCTCGGCCGCGGACGTGCACATCACCAGCATCAGCGACATCTCGTTGATGTGGCCGATGATGTCGCGAATCGCGTCCAAGGACAGCTTGTCCAAACGGTCCACGCGATCGATCGAGATCACGAGCGGACCCTCGGCGGTCGCGGCGCGGAGCACATGCAGTGCGAGCTCGCCGAGCCGTCGCCGCTTGCGCGCCTTGCCGATGTCGGCGGTCCGGCCGTGGCCCACGACGTTTCGGAACGCGTCGATCATCTCCGCGTCGACGCCACTCGCCGTGAGGGCCTCGATGCCGGCCGCCACGTCGCCCGGCGTCTGCAACGCCTCGAGGATCACGTCGGTAAGGACCCGAAACGGGATGTAGGCGTCATCGACCGTGGTCTGGATCGCGAACGCGCGCGTGTTCCCGCGCCAGCCCAGCGCATCGACGAGTCGATCGGGCAGATAGTGCCGACCGGTCCCGAGCGCACCGTCGACGAGCACTGCCTTGCCGCGACCGGCTCGCGCCGAGTTGTAGTATTCTTCGAGCGTGCCGGGCAGCGGCGGGCGTTCTTCGCCGAAGAAGTCGCGCTGCAGCTTGTGCGACGGCAAGCTCGCGTTGGTCCGATCCGGCAGCAACACTTCGAGCGACGGGTCGGAGCGCTCCTCGAGGACCCGGAGTTCGGAGAGGCTGATCTCATCGACGCCGGCTTCGACGACCGAGTCGTCGGGCTTGATGCGTTGCTCTTCGCGCCGCAGTTCCTGCATCGCGATGTTGAGCGCCCGCGTATCGGCGCGCAGGTTGTTGCCAAAGATGAAGGCGACGAGATCCTCGTAGACAGCGCCCGCGCTCGTGGCTCGGCCATTCGGGTCGGACACGAGCATCGAATCGACGATCGTCGTGAGCTGGCGCGGCAGATCGGCGATCTCCGCGAGCGGCTTGATCGCGGCCTGGGCCGCGCGTTCGCGCACCTGGTCGAGCTCCGACGACTCGTAGGGATGCACGCCGCTCAGCATCTGATAGAGCAGCAGACCCAAGGCAAAGATGTCGGACTGCTGCGACTTCGGCTCGCCGCGCACCACCTCCGGCGCCGAGTACATGTACTCGTAGGGGTCGGTGCTATCGCCGAGCGAGGCGTGGGTGCGCGCCAACGAGATGCCGAAGTCGGTGACCTTGACCTCGCCGTCGAACGACAACTGAACATTGGACGGCGTCAGGTGACGGTGCACGAGGTTCAGGTTGTTGAAGTTGTAGTCTTTGCGCCGGTGGGCGTAGTCGAGCGCCTTGGCGACCTCGCTGGCGATGAACACGCCGAGCTCCATCGACTGCGGCTCACCCAGCAGCGCGCGCAGATCCAGTGTGCGACCGAGGTCGAATCCGGTCACGTACTCACAGGCGACGTAGAACTGACCGGTGTCTTCCTCGCGCCCGAGGTCGTACACTTGGGCGATGTTCGCGTGAGCGAGGGCCGTGATCTTCTGCGCCTGACTGATCAGGGTGTCGATGAACTGCGTGTTCGCGGCGAGGCCAGGGTGGATCACCTTGACGACCAGAATCTTTTCGAACCCTTCGAGCCCGTGACTCTTGGCCTTATACACCTCACCCATGGGCCCATGAGCGAGCTTTGCGACCAGCTCGTACTTGCCGAACTGCTTAGGTTGAGCGAGCCTCTCGGTGCGACCCATCTCAGCGATCCTTGCGCGGTGGATTGTCGACCTTAGCGCAACCCTCGGGACGACGCTACAAAGCCGTAGACCCTATCAGGACGATGATGCCCACAATAAAGAAGGACAACCGCACCTACTACGACGAGTTCTCGAACTGGTACGAAAACGAGCGGCACGATGGCTACCACGCCTTGATCGACGATCTCGAGTCGGACCTGCTCACGAAGTGGGTGACCGCGAAGCGTGCGCTGGAGGTCGGCTGCGGGACCGGTCTGATCATGGATCGCATCCGGCCGCGGGCGAAACGCGTGGTCGGGGTCGATATCTCGCCGGGCATGCTGCAGGGGGCGCTGGCGCGCGGACTCGACGTCGTGCAGGGGGACGCGACGGCGCTGCCGTTCGACGACGACGAGTTCGATGTCGTCTACAGTTTCAAGGTCCTCGCGCACGTCCAGGACATCGACCAGGCGCTGCGGGAGATGGTGAGGGTGACTCAGCCCGGGGGCCATCTGGTGTTGGAATTCTACAACCGGATGAGCCTGCGCTATCTGGCCAAGCGCGTGGCAGGGCCGCAAAAGATCTCCGACGCCACGAACGAGGGCGCCGTATTCACGCGGTGGGACTCGCCGATCGACCTCGTGCGGCGGCTGCCGGAGAACGTCAAAGTCGTCGACTGGGCCGGCGTGCGCGTCGTCACCCCGCTCGCCCGCGCGCACCGCGTGCCGATCGTCAAGGATGTCTTGGCGAAGATGGAATTTCGCGCCCGCGATAGCCTCTTGAAGTACTTCGGCGGATTCCTGGTCGTGATCCTCGAAAAGGAAGCGGGCTGAGTTTCCCGGACCAGTTGACTTCGGTACAGTGAATCAGGTGCGACGAGGCCGGTGAAGACATGACGGAAGACGTGGCGGCGAACACGCTGTTTGAGCGCGAGGGGCAACTGCGCGTCGAGAGTTTTACCCCCGCCGCGCAGGAAGTCCTCGACCAGACCCGACAGATGCTCAAGCGTCTGGATCGCACCATGTTTCTGCCGCTCGACCTTCTTGTCGTGCTGCTCGAGCGGGGCCACACCGAGCTCGGCCACGTCGTCGCCGAGGGCACCGAGGGGCAGGTCGAGATCGCGGACGTGCTCCCGCGTCTGCGCGCGCTGGCTCAAGAGATCGAGGAAGAGCCGAGCTCGTCGGGCCCCGCGCTCGAACGGGCGTGCTTCTCGCGCGGGTTTTCCCGAATTCTCCACGAGGCCTGGCTCAACACGGACGGCCGTCGCCGCCGTATCGTCGACGAGAGCGATCTGCTTCGCTGCGTGATGTGGCGAGTGGAGGCGGTCGAGTCGGCCTCGGTGCGGTGGGCGATCCGAAGGCTCGGCGAAGGGGGCGGCGATGTCCTCTTCGACAAGCGCGGGTTGTTGCGGTCCGAGATGTTCGACGCGTCGATGTGGAGCGTGTTGCAGGGATCGATGGCGATCGCTGCGGCCAACGGCACGCCGTTTCTCGGCACGCCCCATCTCGTCGCGATGCTGTGCTCGGTCAAAAACTCGACCCTGTGGCTCTCCGCGACGGTGCGTGGGCTCGAACCGAGCCGGCTGCGCGAGGAGCTCCTGCGCCTGATCGGGACCAAGCCGGCGCCGATCCCCGAGTTTCTGATCGGTCGGAAAACGCTGACGCCGCGCATGGTGCGGATGCTGTCGAGTGCGGCGCGCAGTTCCGCGGAGGCGCAGGTGCGCGAGCGCGAAATGGTGACGTCGTTTCTCGACGACGGCGGCTCGAGCCTCGAGCTCGTCCAGGCGTTGGGGCTGGAGTCCGAGATTCGGCGGACCCTCGGTGACCCTCGCGTGCTCGCCGAGGCGCTCCCGGTCGAAGCGGCGATCCGGCTGGGGGCGCGACGGCGGGCGACGCCGACGCTGGACTTGCTCGGCCGCGATCTGACCGCCGAAGCGATGGAAGGCAAACTTCCCGAGATCGTCGGCCGCGACTCCGAGTTGCAGCGCGTCATCAACGTGCTGTTGCGAAAGGAGCAGCGCAACCCGCTGCTGACCGGTGAGGCGGGGGTCGGCAAGACGGCTCTCGCGGTCGCACTCGCGCAGCGGATCGTGGCGGGGAAGGTCCCCAAGCAGCTGCAAGGTCATCGCCTGGTCGAGATCAATGGCGCATCGTTGATGAGCGGCACGTCGTATCGAGGTGACCTGGAGTCCCGAATCAAAGGACTCCTCGAGGAGGCGAGCCGCGACACGATCCTGTTCATCGACGAAGCGCATGCGGTGTTTGCGCCCCGCGCGGGGAGCCACGCCCCCGCCGAGATCCCCAACCACTTCAAAAGCGCACTCGCCTCGGGGGACATCGCCGTGGTCGCGGCGACCACGGAGAGCGAGTACCGACGCTGGTTCGAGCAAGATCCCGCGCTCAAGCGCCGCTTCGAGCGAATCGAGGTACCCGAGCCCGAGGTGCACCTCGTCGCCGACATTCTCACGGCACTCATCGACGAGATGGAGCGCGACTACGACGTCGAGGTCGCGAGCGAGGCGGTCTCCGCCGCGATCGACATGTCGATTCGCTATCTGCCCGAACAACGGCTGCCGGACAAGGCGAAGAAGCTGTTGATGGACGCGTGCATCGCGCGCGCGAACAACCTGCTCGACGAGGGCCGCGACGGCGGGAACCGCGTCGAGCGCGCCGATGTCGGCCGACAGGTCCAAATGAAGACCGGCATTCCACTGGACCGCATTCTGCGCGGCGAAATCAACTGGTGGGTCGGCGTCGAGGCCCGACTCGCCGAGCAGGTCATGGGGCAGGACGATCCGATCAAAGAAGTGGCGCGAGCCCTCGTGACGGGCCGCCTCAAACGGGGTCGTCATCGCCCGATGTCCGTCCTCGCGTTCGTCGGTCCTCCCGGGGTGGGGAAGGGCACGCTGGCCCGCGCGATTGCCGAGGAGAGCTTCGGCGACGCTCGGGCGCTGCTGCGCCTCGATATGACCGATTTCACCGAACCCCACTCGATCAGCCGCTTGATCGGCTCGCCGCCGGGCTACGTGGGGTACGAGGACGAAGACATGCTCGTGACGCCGCTGCGACGCCGACCGTCGTCCGTGGTGCTGCTCGAAGATTTCGATCGCGCGCATCCGCGGATCCAGGAGCGTCTGCTGCGCTTGATCGAGGAGGGCGAGATCACCGACACCCGCGGCTACGCCGCGGACGCCTCCAACGCGATCTTCATCCTCACGATTCAGACCGCGCTCGGCCGCTCCAGTGCCAAGATTGGGTTCGGGTCCGAAGAGGCTTACGACGACGCGGTCGGCATCCTCAAGAGCCATGACGCAAACCTCGCCGAGCGACTCCTCGAGCGCGTCGACGCCACCATCGCATTTCAGGAGCTCGGCGGCAGCGGCGGCTCGCCGGCGAAGCTGCTCATCGCGCAGCGTCTGGAGACCTTCGTCGTGGCGATGAAAGAGGAGTATGCGATCGATGTCGAGATCGGCGCGTCGCTCCGTGCGGAGCTCGAACGCCGCGCCGCGGCGATGCGCGACGCACGCAGTGTTGACGAACTCACAGAGAGCCTGCTCTACTCCCCCATCACCGATGCCATGCTCGGAGACGGCTGCAACAGTCACGTCGTCCTGCAGTGGCGATCCGAAACCGGGGACGTCGTCGTCACCCCCGGCGATCACGCCGACGAATAAGAGACAAGAATGTCATTGATTCCATGGGAGTACATGCACGCAAGTGCGGCACTCGGTAGTCCACAAAACGTGTCCTTCTACGAGGAGCACCATGCCCGGCTGTACCGAGATGTCGACCTCGACACGATCGGATCGCACGGCTGGGAACTGGTGTCGGTCGTGATGGTGCCGAACGACGAAGGGCGCCCGCGGTACGAATTTTTCTTCAAGCGCCCGATGCCCGGCGAGGCAGTCACGCTGATCGATCGGCAGTCCGGAAACTGATCGCCGACCGCGGTCATTTGCGTCTGGCCCGTTGAGAATCCGGCGGCGTTCGGGTAGTTTCAGAGTGTCCTGTTCTGGAGAACACCTTGGTCTTCACCGTCCGCTGTTTCAAATGCGGCGAGCCTGCTGTCCGGCTCGTGCTGGGCGGAAGGGCGATCCTGCACGCTCGTTGCCACTCCTGCAGCGCAAACTTGCTCTCCGAGGTTCTGGAGTTTGAGCAAGAGGTGATCCGCGCGAAGAAAGAGCGCGACAACGGCGGCGGCGAACGGCTGATGGACCCGCCCACTGGTGAATTCGAGATTCCGCCGGAGGAATCGCTCGAGGGTGAGCTCGGCGAGACCGCCTGAACGCACCCCACCCGCGTCCCATCCAACTGTTTGCCTCCCAGCAGGGTCCGTGATGTCGGTGATCAAACTCTCCCTGATTCTAGCCGCTGCCGCCTGGCAAGACGCACCCGACGTAGACCATCGCTTGCCCACCCTGGAAGAACCGCCGGTCCGCGAACGCGGCCTGGCCTCCTGGTACGGCGATGGCTCGCTGCACGGCCGCCGCACCGCGAGCGGCGAGCTGATCGATGTGAACCGCCACACCTGCGCGCATCGCACGTTGCCTCTGCAAACGACGGTGCTGCTCGTCAATGGCCGCGATTCGTCCAAACGTGCCTGGTGCCGCATCAATGATCGCGGGCCATACGGCGCGGTGACTAGCGACGGGTCGTACGTGGTCAAAACGCGCCCCGAGCAGGATGGCAAGTGGCGCGGGGTGCTCGATATCTCGATCGCCGTGGCCCGTGAACTCGGCACGCACGAGCAGGGCCTCGAACCGGTTGAGATTCATTACTGGCCCCGCGACGTGCGGGCGAGCGGCAGCTTTGCGGCCGTACGGCGACCGGCAGAATGAGAGCCGCGGCACTGTGCGCGATGCTGCTGATCGGCGCCTGCCGGACGACCGCGGCGCCGACTCCCACTGCAGCCCAAGACCCCGTTGAACCCGTGTGTCGCTGCGCGGATGGTTGCGAAGAAGCGTGTCGCGTGGATCCGAACCTCAAGACCAGCTATCGCAAGGTGGGGCGCGGGCCCAGCGCGGCGGCCCGTCCCACGGAAACCGCGGACGCGTTCGCCGTGATCGACGTCAGCGCCGGTGACGCGCTGGGCGACGACGAGATCGAGGCGCTGGCCAGCGATCTGAATCTCAGCGTCTCCGATCTACTCGCCGTGTTTCGCGGCGACTTCGTGCGGGGACGAGGCACGGAGCACGCCGTTCTGACGACATCGGGCGAACTCCGCATCTACAAGGACGCTGAGATGTTCGCGAGTCTGACCGTCGGCGCGCCGGCGTCCCAGATCCCGATGGAGGTCGTGAAGCTCATCGACGATCGACTGGAGGTCGTGCTTCGCCATCGTGAGCAAGACCGCGATGTCCTCACCGTGTGCCGCGTGATCGGCCGAGCCGTGGGGCGGGTGTTCGAAACCGAGACGGACGGCCACACGGTGGAGTTCGTGCATCTGGGCGCCGAGCGGGCGATTCGGGTCAGCGGTCCCGACGTCCCGTCCACCGTGTATCGGTGGAACCACTGGGAGGGGATGTTTCGCGTTCCCGCCCCGGCGCCGACGGCGCCGCCGGCTGACGTTGGGGCCCCCGCTGCGGGGCGTTAGAAAAGTTACACCCCGCCGGCGATCGGAAGATCCGCCACAATCGCAGAACCCCAATTTTGATGTAGGTGTGCGTAGGACGCTGTAGTCACCGTCGTGCGCGACGGAGCGGACGTCGGGGGCCCGCGGGCGCGACGCGAATTGGCGCAAAGCCTTGACTTTTGCGGCCGAATCGCCTTTAAACGTGCGCGCAAAAGTGATTTTGAAGCCGGACGGTTTCGCGGCACGAATCTTGAACACCGCGTCCACCGTTCGTTAATAGACGCTCGAGGACTATTGAGTCCGGGTTAGCAGGAGGAATTGGAATGAAGGTAGGAAACTGGCATCTGGCGCTCGTGGTTGCGCTGTCCGGAGGGTATCTGAGCGGTTGTGCTCAGGACGTTCCCGACATCGACCGGACGCAGCCCGATAAGGTCGAAAAGTCGCACTTCCTCAACGATGACGAGTGGTACTATCGTCAGACGATGGTCGACACCGACCAGGTCGCCAACATCGGCGGGATGGGCGCCTTCGAAGGATACGAAGGCCAGCTCACTCGCGTACGGTGGTCGATCACGGAGGACGCGCTCATCGCTTGGTCGACGGTGGAACCCGCCGAGGGCGTCTACGACGGCCAGCTGGACCCGGCCAATCGCCGCGTCGGCGTCGTCGCCATGTTTCCGATCCAGAGCCACTTCGACGTGGAGCGGTCGTACAGCTCCGCAACGGGTGAGCAATCGAACGTCATCAACGAAGCCGGCGGCGACCGCCACTGGTACGACCGCAAGTACATGCGCGTCGACTGGTCGCGCAACCTGACACCGGGGCTGTGGAACGTCGGCGAAGTCGCGGGTGCTTTCGCGTCCTCGACGCGCACGATTTCCCAGCAGGAAGGCCGCATCGACGCGGACCGCACGCGGTTCCTCGATCTGGACCCCGAGCGTGAAGGTATCGAGTATCTCGATACGGTCACCGAGTACTACTACGAGCCCGACCTGTACGCCTGCTACACGACGTACGGCTACGATTCGCTCTTCAACTGCGAAGGCGGCCCGGTCCGCGTCCGGAACTCGTTCCTGAAGCGCGACGCCAAAGAGACGTACATCCCGCTCGACTACCTCGACAGCGAGTACGTCACGAGCGGCGCCGAGGACACCAACGAGCGCCTGTACACCGCGCGCATCGTGGACCTCGACCTGAACATGGTGTTCTTCGTCGAGTGCGACGAGTACGCCAAGAACTACATGCGCGATAACCTGGGCTACGACACCGAAGACTACTGCCGCCCGGCCAGCTTCGACATGTTCGGCCGCTTCGGCTACTTCCGCACCGACCGCGTGTCCTTCGATCCGGGCCGCGGCGCGGGACAGGAAGAGCAGCGTCTGTACTACGCGAACCGTTGGAACATCTGGCAGACGATGCTCAAGGACGATGGCACGCCGATGGACGCCAAAGACCGCGTTCCGAAGCCGATCATCTACTACACCAACCCCGAATACCCCGCCGACATGTGGGCGGGAGCTGAGGAAGTCGCTGAGCAGTGGGACATCGCGTTCCTCAACAGCGCTGCACTCGCCAAGGGCGTGTCGGTCGACGCGATCCGGCAGGAGCTCGTCGCCACCTACGGCGAGGGCAACGACAAGATGTACGAGATTCGGTGGAACAGCTGTTCGGCACCGAAGCTTCAAGAGTGGTTCGACGCCGGCAACGGCGCCGCGCAAGGCGAAGATCGTAACGACGTGTCCGACCTGTTGGCCGACTTCCAGGCGAAGTGGGGCGGCGCGGACATCGAAGCGGCGGTCTGGGCCTCGACGCATGACGCACGCACGCAGTTCTGCGCGCAGCTGGAGTACGCCACCGAGAAGCGCGCGGACGGCGGATTCACCTGGGAGCGCATCGGCGACCTTCGCTACTCGTTCTTCAACTGGGTCGACGAAGAAGTGCCGTGGCTCGGCTACGGCCCGTCGGCTGCTGACCCGGTGACGGGTCAGATCATCGCCGGTGCCGCGAACTTCGCGGGTGCAGCGATCCGTACCTACGGCCCGTACGCGGCCGACATCGTTCGCTACATGAACGGCGACCTGCCCGAAGAGGAGCTCATTCACGGCGACCACGTCCGCGAGTACCTCCGCAACAAGCAGAAAGAAGGCCGCACGATGGGTCAGGCCCTGACGCCGGAAGGCAAGCGTGAGTTCGCTCGTCGCGCCGGAATGGACCCCACCGACGTCAGCCCGACCAACTTCGAGCGTCGCCCGACGATCGCCGAGCTTCCGAAGTTCGTGCAGCGCTGGGGCGCCGACAAGGTTCAGGCTGATGCCGACCGTGTCTCGCTCGCCAACGTTCAGGCGAAAGCGTCTGACACCCGCATGGCGGACTTCTACGACGATCCCACGGTCCGCCAGATGATGATGGCCGACCCGAAATTCCGCACCATCGTGGAATCCAAGGCGATCGCCGCGCACGGTCCGGACTACGACGAGGACGACATCAACCAGGCGTTCGTCGACGTGTCGGCGCCGGGTCTGGAGCACGCTCGCTCGCAGCGCCGCAGCCGGCTCTTCATGAGCCAGAACATCATGCTCAAAGAGAACATGGAGTACGCGCTGGAGAGCCTCGTGACCTACGCGGGCGTCAACGACTTCTTCAAGGGTGAGAGCGAAGAGACGATCTCGAAGCACTTCATCCACAACATGTTCGTCGGTACCCAGCTTCACGAAGTCGGTCACACCGTCGGCCTGCGTCACAACTTCAACGCGTCGACCGACGTGATGAACTACCACGACGAGTACTGGGACATTCAGCGCGCGATCGCCGACGAGAAGATTCGTCCCGAAGACCGCTGGAGCGTGCAGGGCGAGCTCGCCAAAGAGATCTCGGGCGATGACACGCTGGAGTACCTCAACGAAGCCGAGTTCCGTCTCGCCTCCGTCATGGACTACACCGGTGACCTGACCGGTCGCTTCGGTGGCCTCGGCAAGTACGACCAGGCCGCGATCAACTTCGCCTATGCGGAGATGATCGAGCAGTTCAAGCCGGACAGCCAACTTCGTGAAGAGTTCGGCGGCAACGCGCAGCTGAACAACTTCTACGACACCGAGATCTGGCTCAGCGACTACACCGAGCTTCCGCGCATCATGGCGAGCGCCGGTGGCTCCGGTCCGGCGACGGACCCCGCGGTTCAGAAGCGCGGCATCGACGTGATCACCAAAGGTCGTGAGTGGGTTTCGGTCAAGTCGGCCATCAACTCCTACCGTCAGGGCGTCAAGATCAACGGCGAGAACTGGAAGAACGGTGAGTTCACCAGTGGCGCCACCAAGCCGTGGATCAACCGGACCGTTCCGTACAACTTCTGTACCGACGACCGCGTGAACTACACGCTCGGCTGCGACGTGTTCGACTGGGGTTCCAACAACCGTGAGGTTGTGAATCACTACTTCAACTCGTACCGCATCTTCCAGCCGTTCCGTCGCTACAACCGTGGCAAGATCAACCGTGGCTACGAGAACGTGAACGGCTACGCCAACTGGGTCTACCGTACGCTGAAGTCCGCGGAGCGCCCGTTCCGTTACTACTCGTACTACCAGTGGTACGACCTCGGCGCGTACACGGACGACCTTCGTGACGCCTCGATCGACGCCGTCAACTTCTACGCCGAGCTCATGGCGACGCCGGAGCCGGCTCGCTACTGCAAGTTTGGTGCGGACACCGAAGTGAGCCAGTACTGGTGGTACGACCTCACCGACGTGTACGTCCCGGCGGACTGGGATCGCGCCTCGGGTGACTGTGCGAACTACGTCGACATCAACAAGGGTGCCGGCCAGTTCTACAACTACGGCTTCACCGATGAGTACGACTACCGCATCGAGCGCGTCGGTTCGTACGTCGACAAGACGTTCGCGACCTTCGCCCTGTTCGAGATCAGCTCGAACTACATCGACAGCGCGTTCTTCACGGACTTCCGTGCCACGAACGTGACGTACTGGACGCTGTTCCAGGACGAGCTGTTGGCGTTCCTCCGCGGTACCATCATGGGCGACTACAAGGGCTTCGCCGGCGTCTACAACAAGCAGACGGGCGCCTACGAGACTCCTCGCATCGTGGACTCCAAGACCTTCGGTCTGGGACTTCCGAGCGACCAGGTCGGGATGAACCGTATCTACACGCCGGTCAGCTTCAGCCACGAGTTCAACTTGCTCGTCGGCGCGATGCTGTACAACCACACCTGGCAGGACCGATACACGGACTTCGGCCAGTACGTGAAGATCGCCGTGACGAACGACGAGTCGCAGCCGTTCCCGGACGCGACCGAGCTGCACACGTTCACGCACCCGACGACGCGTCAGGTGTACACGGCCGCTCAGACCACCGACGGCAAGTCGATCTCGGTCGAAGTGGTCGACTGGGCGAACACGCTGGCCGCACGCCTCGTGGCTGCCCAGACGGTTCTGGACGAAGCGACGCCCGGTACGCCGGCGTACGCGAACGCACGCAGCGTCGTGGTCGGTCGGTCGCAGCAACTCGAAGACGTCGTGGCCAAGATGGACATGGTCCGCTACGTCTACGAGGCGATCGGAGCCAGCGGCCTGCGTTAATCGCTCGCCGTTGAAAACTCGAAGCCGCGCCGGATTCCGGCGCGGCTTTCTTTTTGCCCTCCGTTCCGATACTCACGACGGGCGCAAACGCTGCGTTTAACGAGGAGTATGGATATGCAGAATCGAAACTGGATGGCGCTTTTGGCCGCGACCCTGCTCATCGGGTGCGGAAATGGCAACAACGCGACGAACAATGGGACGAACGCGAGCACCGTGAACAACACGGCCGCGAACAACACGACCCCGAACAACACGACGAATACGACGGCGAACAACACGCCGAACAACACCACCGCCAACAACACGACGCCCAACACCACCAGCAATCCGCGCACCGAGCCCTACATCACGCAGTTCCGCTACTACGTGGCGAACGAAGACGTGCTGGGTACGAACAGCGAGGGCTTCACGATTTCGGTCATCAACGGCGACATCGCGAATGAGGGCGGCAACCTGGCGCGGATGTCCGAAGCCGACGCCACCGCGTTCGAGTCCACGCACCTCGGGCCGGACACGATCGCCAAGATGCGTTCGGGATGGGGTTGCCGTGTCATCGAGCCCGCTGGAGGCGACATGGGCCCCGACATGGGTGCCGACGCCGGCGGCTTCGTCAGCGAGGCGACCTACTGGTTCGAGGCGCGGATTCAAGAGGGTGGGAGCAACCGCGAGATCACGGAAGTGACCGGCTGCGTGCTCGATGCCGACCCGGCCGTCAAAGCGATCGCCGATGCGGTCGACGCGCTCGGCGCGAGCTACCTGTAGCTGGGGAGACTACTGGCCTTCGAACAGCAACAGCGGCGATTCAGTGGAGTTCGTTACGATGATCGTCGTATTTGCAGCATCGTTTACGCTGAGGTCCTGCGTCACGACGACCGCGTAGCCTGATTGCGTGGCATCGAACGGAGCACCCTGGCAAATCGTGCAGGTGCCTATGCCGCCGACCCACGCTTGCGTGTTGAGTGTTGTCTCGGGGGGCAAGACGTCCTTGCTGAAGTCGAGCAAATTCGTGTAGTTGGTAGCTACTGCACCCGCCGACCACGGACCGCCGTTCCAGTACACGTTGTTGCGTGAGCGGAACCGCTCCTGGCCGGATTGCACGTCCAGAGCCATCTGCTGCAACTTCTCAATCTTCGCGCTCTTGATGTAGCGGCCGTAGGCGACCGAACCCAGGGCAGCCAGAATGCCGATGATCGCGACGACGATCATAAGCTCAACGAGAGTGAGTCCGCGTGCGTTCTTCATGCTGTATCCTAGGATGAGCTTCTCTTCAGTGTAACGGTGGATTTGGCGACAGTCCAAGGACCGTCGGCGATTAGCCGAGGTCGCGCCTCGAAAAAATCGCGATGGAGAGCGTCAACGCCAACGCGACGTACGACGCGGTATACCAGCCCGCAGCGAGGATGTACTCCAACGGGATGTGCTCGTCGTGGGTGACGAACCAGGACAGATTCAAGGACTCGAAGTTGGGTAACGCGACCACCAACAGATCGACGAGCGTCGCCCCCATCGGCACGGTCGTGGCCAGCACCGGCTTCGCGGCCACGAGCTGCGAGATGAGGTTGCCAGCCACAAACACGCACGCCGTAAACATCCCGGAGAGCAGCGGGCTGCTGAAGCTGGCGAAGACCAGCGTGAGCGCCGTGACGAGTAGGCATTGCATGTACAGGGTGACGAATGCCCAGCAGAGCTGCAGGGAGAAGTCGCCGCCTTGTGCGGCCACGAGCCCGAGGGCGAGGCCGCAGAGCACCAGCACGATGGCACCGAGCAGCAGCGCAACGCCGAGATACTTACCAATCAAGAACTGCCAACGCGCGATCGGCTTGGTCAAGATCGTGTAGATCGTGCGCCGCTCCATCTCATTGTGCAGCAGGGTGACTGTGGAGTAGACGGCGATCAGCACCAAGAACAGCGTCGACATGAACAGCGCGCCGTCAGTGGTCACGCGGACTTCCTCATGCAGACTCATCTCACCAAGCAGTGAGGTGCCGATGGTGGCGAGCACAACGAAGAAAACCAGCGCGCCAAGCACCTTGCTCCGCACGGCTTCCCGAAACGTGTTGAACGCGATCGAGAATAGCGGAAGGAACAGGTGGCGCGGCATCGAGGACATCATGTCTCCCTCAGATAGATCTGCTCGAGGTCGAGGCGCTCCGGCGTTACGCTCACGAGGTGGTTGCCGCCGCCGATGAGCTTGTTCACCACCTGATTGATATCGGACTCGCCGCCAAAGCGAAGCAGTAGCAGATCGCCCCGTTGTTCCTGAGAGGTCAGGCCGGCAATCGGCTCCGGCGAAGCGAGTTCCACGCCCCGCACGATCACCTCCCACGACGAGACGTTTTCGCTGGTGAGTTCGCTCAGGGTTCCTTCCTCGACGACGCGCCCCGCGCTCATCACGAGCACGCGATCGCACACCGCTTCTACGTCGGGCAGAATGTGGCTCGAAAACATGACGGTCTTGCCCGCGTCGCGCAAACCGGCGATGAGATCACGGACCTCCTTGCGGCCAGTCGGGTCCAGTCCGCTCTGAGGCTCGTCCAAGATCACGAGTTCGGGGTCGTTGATGAGCGCCTGCGCGAGGCCAGCGCGCTGGCGCATGCCCTTGGAGAACTTGCGGATCGGTCGTGTACGCGCCTCGGCGTCGAGGCCGACGAGGTCCAGCAGTTCGGGTATTCGCTTGTTGAGCACGGATCGCTCAATCCCAAATAGTTGGCCATAGAAGCGCAAAAGCTCGGGGGCGCGCAGGTGCTCATAGAAGTACGGACCTTCGGGCAGGTATCCGAGCCGTGCTCGCGAAGCGACGTCGCTTGACGGCTTGCCGAACACGGTCGCGCGGCCGGCATCCGGCCGCACGAGGCCGAGGAGCATCTTCAGCGCCGTCGTCTTGCCCGCACCGTTGGGGCCAATCAGCCCAACGATCTCGTTCGTGCGGACCGCGAACGAGACGTCCTTGACAGCGAGCACTGGCCGACGCCGAAATCCGACGCGAAACGTCTTCTGGAGTCCGTCGACTTCGAGAATCGTGTCCGTCATGGATACACCATTGCGAAGAGTTCACGCCGCAGATATGCGCCTTGTAGTGTGTGCTGCCTGTTGAACGCCTTGAACCGCTCGAGGCTTGCCGCGAGCGCATCAGCGTTGGTCCCGAGTGCTTTGAGTTGTTCGGAAATTTGCTCCCGCTCCCGTGCGCTCTCCGCGCGAGCGAAGAGCTTCAGAAGAAACTCCGCCTCCGCGGCGTGCGACTCCGCGGGAGAGCCTTCGAGACGCGCACGGTAGAATGGCAGAACCCCCGCCGCGTCCGGATCGCCGCGCAATGCCGACAGTTGTGCGAGTTCGATGACACGTTCATAGCGACGCTGTGGTCCCTCGCCGACGGGGTTCTGGATGCCGATGTAACTCATTGCAGCGTGAAACGGCAGGCGGCCGTCATTCGGAAACGCCTCGAATCCAGGTTGCAGAAAGTTGGTCACATACTCCGCACGTTCGAACGTCACCGGGTATACGCGGTTGAGGTAAACGGCCGGGAACCATTCGTACAGGCGAAAGAACCGCGGGTCGAGCGCCCGCACGACCTCACCGTTGTTTTCGAGGTTTTCGAACTTCACGACCGCGAGGTGTCCAGCGCCGTAGTTCACAACCAGCGCGACCCATCCGACGTCTGCGGCGAACGTCTCGTAATTGAGGAACGCGGCTCGCATCAGGTCGGCGCGCTCCAGCCGGACCTCTTGGAACCAATCAGAGTATACTCGGGCCTGGGCGCTCGTCAGACCCTGCTGGGCGAGCAGGAAGCTCAGGCTGAGAAGGATGGCTGCGGCACATTGAGCGGTGCGTCGTGCGACTTTCATCGTGACTCGCGCTGGGCAAGAAACAAAGACGACCGCTGCACGCCGTGCAGCGGCCGTCGTTCACGGGTTCGGATTACTCGAATTCGTTCGTGAGGATCGTCGGGCCGACGACCACTTCCTGCGTCGCGTCAACCGACACGGACTGCTGGATCATGTGGAACGGCGGGGCACCGGTCTTGAAGTCCGCGATCGCACTGATGGTCGTGACGGCTGTGAGTCCCGCTCCAACTGGAGCGAAGTCGTACTTGAAGTACAGCGGATCCTTGACCTCGACGCGCAGCTTGTTGAGGGTCGCGTGCGATGCCGATCCGACGACGGGTGGAACGGCGTTGCAGGGAATGACCTTCGAGCCACCTTGCGGTGCGTTCGTTCCGTCCGCCGCACCCGGGCCACAGTTGTCGGTCGTCGTGTTGATGCCAACGGTTCCGCCCGGGAACGTGTAGACGGAGAACCGCAGCGGGAGGCCGACAGCAGTCGGCGTGCCGGGCCCCGTTCCCACGGGGTGCCACGGCTGATCGCCGTTGGCAGCGGGCTGGAACTTCTGCTCGGACGAGAAGTAGGCCTTGGAGCCCTCCGCCATCTTCTTCATGATCGACTCGGCTTCCGACGTCTTCGACTGCTTGATGTAGCGAAGGAAGGCGGGAATCGCGATCGCGGCGAGGATGCCGATAATCGCGACGACGATCATGAGTTCGACGAGGGTGAAGCCTTTCTCGTTCTTTCTAAAGTTCTTGAGCACGGTGAATCTCCAGGTGGTGGTGGTTTGGTTGGGTTGACGGGGTGGGCAAGAGCAAGTGTCGTACCAATCAGCGCGTTGGCTGTGAAAAAAAGGAAAATTGGCTGGACCTGCCGCACTATACATCGTGATCCTCGGCTGTCGAGATATCGCGGCGAAGGCCGGCCGAACGACGGCACTGACAATTCGCGTCACCTACTGCTGCCGTGGAGCGTCAGATCCACCGACTCGCTGCCCAGCGCTTGTCCGTTGCTCCGGCTGTGCTAGGCTCGGTCGATGAAGCCTCTCGCCGCTCGATTTCTCGCGCTGTATGTCCCGTGCGTTCTCGCGGCATCCATCGTGGGCGTCCTCGACCTCGTCGCGCGTGCGTCGAACTCGCTTAGTGCGTCGGTCTTTGTCCTAGCCGTCGCGCTTGCGGTCGGGCTAGCGATGGTGTTCGTCACGTGCATCACCGCCGCAACGGCTCCGCTGAAGCGCACCGCACCGGCTGAACCGACGGTGGCTGCGGCCCTCAGTCTCGTCGTCATAGATGGCGGCTTCGAGCGTCGCGCGGTGGGTATCGCGTTCGCGATAATCGGGGTCGGAAGCGGGCTGATGGCGGGGTCTGACGCACTGATCCTGCGATACGTGTCCAGCTACGAAACGGTCCTCATCGCGTACGCGGCCTGCAGCACCCTCGCTGCGTTGCTTCCGGTTGCTGTCGTCCGGCTTGCCGTTTGGCGGGGGCGGCGCTGGGAGCCCAGCGCCGCTCTGGTGTGGGCGTTCTTATGCGCCATGGCTTACCACATCACACTCAATTACTGGCACGCGGCTTCGCCGTACACGGTGTGGGCGGCGCTGCCCTTGATCCTGACCCCGGCTGCAGCGGCGGTGTTCTGCGTCCTGCGAGCGGTGCCGGGGGTTCACGTTGCTGTGCGCATCGGTGTAGCCGCACTCTCACTGGGTGCGGCACTGGTGATCGGCAGCTATCCCGCGCGCTCGGCAGCTCATGCGACGCTGCAGTCGGGGCCGATCTTCAGCTCGTCCTGCTGGCAGGTCCTTGCGCTGCTGTCGGACGTGGACGGTGACGCGTCGACTGCTGTGCTCGGTGGCTCGGACTGCGCGGGGTTCGACTACGACCGTCGTCCGACGGCGATGGAGATCGTGGCCAACGGTGTGGACGACAACTGCATGGGGGGGGACCTGACGGCGTTCGAGGCTGCGCCGATCGTGGACCAGCCGCCGCGATGGCGGAAGTTGGACCGACCGCCGGTCATCATTATCACGTTGGACGCGATTCGCACGGATGCGCTCGGTCGCGTGATCGCAGGCCGTGAAGTCACTCCGACGATGGACGCCCTGGTGGCGGGAGCGGTGTCGTTTGACAACGCCTATTCCGTGGCCACGGCGACCGACGACTCCGTGCCCGCGATCTGGACCGGTATGTACCCCTCGGACTGGCATCAGTACGGAGTGTACTTTGGCGTGGAGCCGACGCTGGCCGAGTTGCTGAGCGACTCCGGGTACCAGTCCCTCGCGGTGATTGTTCACCCCTGGCTTCAAATCTCGCTGTTCCAGGGTTTCGACGTTGTCGACAACGCGCTGGGCGAGGCGTTTCGGGCGAACCCGATGAACCCCACCGGCGACGAGACGACCCGGCGCGCGCTCCAGCAGCTGGATCAACGAGACCCCGCGCAACCTGTGCTGATGTGGGTCCACTACTTCGACGCGCACCAGCCGCGACGAAGCGCGCCGCAGCTGTCCCCGTGGCTGGGCGATGACTCGTACGTGCACGCCGTCCATCTCATCGACCGGTCCATCGGTGCCCTGCTCGCTGGTGTTGACGAGCGCGGTCTGCTCGACGATGCGGTGATCGTGCTCGTATCCGACCACGGCGAGGGGCTGGGCGAGCACCACGTCGAGACGCATGGCGTCGCGGTCTGGGAGAGCCTCGCCCGTGTTCCGCTGGTGATGCGACTGCCAGGCGTTGGCGCACATCGCGTGAAGGATCGCGTCTCTACGGTGGACCTGTTGCCGACCCTTTTGGACTACCTGACGGTCGAGGACGTCACCCAACGCGACGGACGGAGCCTGATGCCGCTGTTGAGCGGGGTGCCGGTGGCGGCGGTGCCGATCTTCCTCGAAATGCCGATGGATGACCGTCCCGCGCATTTCGCAGTCATCGACGGCGGGATGAAGCTTTCGATCGATTTACGGCGCGAGGCCTACCGCCTGTACGACCTCGACCAAGATCCGGACGAGCACCACAACCTGATCGAGGAGCGTGCCGCCGACGCGGATCGCTTGCTCGGGCTGCTCGGACGATGGCGAGATCGCATCTACAACGACCGCAGACTGGAACGAAAGCAGGCGCGGTGGGACGTCCGCTCCAGATGGCAGCCGAGGACGCTCATTACCGGGCCCTAGTCGCCGAAGCCGTACTTTCGCAAGCGATAGCGGATGGAGCGGAAACTGATGTGCAGGAGCTTGGCGGCTTCGGTTCGATTGCCGTCGGTCAGCTCCAACGCGCGGACGAGATAGTCTCGTTCGACGGACTCCAGAATCTCTTCGAGGTTCGCGCCAGACTCCGTCCACTCCAGAGGCGGCGACTTGGTGGACGAGGCACGGCCTCCGATCACGTGGGCAGGTAAGGACTCGGTCGTGACAAGCGTGCCGAGCTCGAGCGTGACGGCTCGTTCGACGATGTTTTGGAGCTCGCGGACGTTGCCGGGGTACGCGTACGCGAGCAAGTGGTGCAGCGCTTCCTTTTCGAGTCCGACGACCTCGCTTCCGATCTCGCTTGCGTACTTGCGCACATAGTGCTCCAGAAGCAGTCGCACGTCCGAGGGCCGGCGCCGCAGCGGTGGCACGTCGATCGAGATCACCGCGAGTCGGTAGAACAGGTCCTCCCGAAACCGCCCAGCGTCCACCTCGGCGCGCAGATCGCGGTTCGTGGCGGCGACGATCCGCACGTCGGTGGGGCGCTCGGTGTGACCACCGACCGGCTTCACCATCTTCTCCTGCAGCACTCGCAGCAAACGCACCTGGGTTCCCGAAGGCAGCTCGCCGAGTTCATCGAGGAACAGGGTGCCCCCGTTCGCGGCTTGAAAGAGGCCGTCGCGGTCCGCGTCCGCGCCGGTGAAGGCGCCCTTCACGTACCCGAAGAGCTCCGCCTCGATGAGGTTCTCTGGAATCGCTCCGCAGTTCACGGGGATGAAAGGTCCTTTGAGCCCGCTGCGTTCGTGGATCGCGCGCGCCACGAGTTCCTTGCCGGTGCCACTTTCGCCCTGGATCAGCACGGTCGTGCGGCTCGGCGCGACACGCTCGATCAGTTGGAACACTTTCTTGATCGCCGGCGAGGCACCCACCATCTCCTCGTAACCGTGCTGACCTTCTAGCGCGCGGCGGAGATAGAGGTTCTCGGACAACAGCGTCGACTTCTCCACGGCGCGCTCGATCACGGCCCGCACGAGGTCAATGCGGAACGGCTTCGTCAGATAGTCATACGCGCCTTGCTTGAGAGCCTGCACCGCGGTCTCCGGTGTCGCGAAGGCGGTCATCACGATCACCTGCGTCGACGGCGACACCTCCTTGATGTGGCGCAGTACGTCGAGGCCCCCCAGCGGCCCCTCCATCTTGAGGTCCGTGATCACGGCCGCGTACTCCGCGGCGTCGACGCGTTCGATCGCCTCCTCGCCGCTCGACGCGAGGTCGCAGTCGTAGGAGAGCTTTCGCAACAGGATGTCGAGGAACTCTCGCATGCTCGGTTCGTCGTCGACGACGAGCACTCGGGTTGCTGTGGGTTCATGGGTCATCGGTGCGGCTCCCAGAACGGGGGTAGTTTGTGAATCACGCTTCACGGCGAATACCCGCGTTGGACGCGCCGGCGGAGCCCTTGAACACGACCTCGAACCGAGCGCCGCCCAATGTGCCGCCCGATGACGCGATGACGCGCGCGTTGTGCGCCTCCACGATACGGAAGATCGTCGCGAGGCCGAGGCCCGTCCCTTGCGTCTTGGTGGTGAAGAACGGCTGGAAGACGCGATCGAGGTCCGCGGCGCCAATCCCGGCGCCGTTGTCTTCGACGATCACGGACACGCCGTCGCCATTTCGCTCCACGGCGACACGGATTCGCGCGGGGTCCGCCTCGAGCACCGCTTCGTTCGCGTTGTTGAGCAGGTTCCACAGCACCTGTTCGAACGCTTCGCCGTCGAGATCGACCAGGGGCAGGTCGTCGGCGATGTCGGCCTCCACCTCTACTTCGCCATTCGGGCGGAAGAGTCCGAGGACCGTGGCCACGGTGCTCGCGGCGCTCTGGGGCAGCAGCTTCAGGGAGCGCGGCCGCGAGTACTCGAGGAAGTCGGAGACCAGCGTGTTGAGTCGATCGACCTCTCGCAGGATGATCTGCAACAGCTTGACGTCGTCTTCGGGAAGTGCCGAATCCGTCGACAACATCTCCACCGAGCCCGAGATCGAAGCGAGAGGGTTTCGAATCTCGTGCGCGATCGCTGCGGAGAGTCGTCCGACGGCAGCGAGCCGCTCCGACCGGCGGACCTGGGCTTCGAGATCCTTGATATCGGAGAGGTCCTGAAAGATGACGATGCGTCCCCCGGCTCCGGCCACCGGCCCCACGAGCGGCGATGTCGACAGTCCGAGGAACACGGCGGAGCCGTCGTCGCGTACGAGCTCGCTCTCGCGGCGCGGGGAGGGCGAGCCGCTCAACACCTCCGCGATCGCCGGGAGGACCTCTTGGAGGGGCCGGCCGAGTACGTCGGTGCCCTTGAGGTGGGTGATCTGCTCGGCGGCACGGTTGAAGAAGATGATCGTGTCCGATTCGTCGACCGTGAGCAGGCCGCTCGCGAGACTCTCGAGGATGTTGTCGTTGAGCACCCGCAACTCGCGCAACGACTCAGCCTGCTCTTCGAGCTGCGTGGTCGCCTGGCCGAGCAATTCGGTGAGGTAACCCGCGAGCAACGCCACGATCAGGCT